>DDJI01000054.1:0-3813 GCA_002338885.1 Ruminococcus sp. UBA1828
ATGTATATGTTTCTGAGCCATCTGCACAGCTTACACTTAACAGCTCGTCAAAGGATGAATCTAATGACGAAAACGGTCATGAGTCTAAGCCTTCGGGAACATTTTTCTCCTTAACGGAGAGCATGCAAGAGCTTTTCAAAGACTATAAGATGCCGGGCGACGCTAAGATAGCTCAAGACGATACCACGACTGATGTTCATAGCGATGCCGATAACGACGTTCAATATCATGACGGCGAAAGCGATGCAAAGCCGTTTGATTACCATGATGAGGCATACTATGGAAACATTGTGCACATAAACAACATTGATGAGTCAAACAGCACAGACAGCATGCCTGAGCAGGACGGCGAAAGCGGCGGATTCAGATTCATCAACAGCGCAAGCTTTTCTTCCGATACCGGCACTTTGGAGCCTGATACGGACGAGATACCTCCTATACGTGTGATAGGCGAGGCGTTTAAGACCTACATAATCGCAGAGTGTGGAAACGATATTTTGTTTATAGATAAGCATGCGGCGCATGAAATGTACATATATGAACAGATAAGACACCGTCCCGATGCGCTTGAAATGCAGCTTCTTGTCGATCCTATAAGCGCAGTTCTGACATACGAGACTTTTGATGCTCTTTCGCAGCATTCTGATGAGTGCAAGAAGCTGGGCTTTGGGATAAAGTTCTACAGCGCACCTCACGTAGAGATTTACGGCGTGCCGACATTGCTTAGCAATGACGATCCCGTTGACAGCATAGAAAGTTTGTCCGATTGCTTTATCAAGGGTTCCAATGACGGCGCACAAATATTTGATGACCTGTATCATTCAATAGCATGCAAAGCTGCGATAAAGGGAAACAGCGACTCGACCATGCCTGAGCTTGAAAAGCTCGTTGAGCTGGTGACAAAAGACGATTTGCGTTACTGCCCTCATGGCAGACCTATCCTTACAAAACTCACAAAGCGTGAAATTGAGAGGATGTTTAAGAGGATACAGTGATGGGCAAAATTCCTCTTATCGTCGTTTGCGGGCCGACGGCCTCCGGAAAAACGGCGTTGGGAGTATCTTTGGCAAAGATATTCGGCTGTGAGATTGTCTCAGCCGATTCAATGCAAATATATAAAGGTATGAGCATAGCAACTGCAAAGCCGACAGACGAAGAGCAAGACGGGGTAAAGCATCATTTAATAGATTTTGTTGAGCCTTGTGCTTGCTTTTCGGTTGCTGATTATGTTGAGCTTGCACGCGATGCCATTTCGGACATATACAGCAGGGGGCTTACGCCGCTTTTGTGCGGCGGAACCGGACTGTATATTTCATCACTGGTTGACAACGTGAGCTTTGATGACACCTGTGCAGACGTTCAGCTCCGAAAAGAGCTGTCGGAGCTTGCAAAAGAGTATGGCAATGAATATTTGCTTGACATGCTTAGGCGCTTTGATCCGGAGGCGGCAGGCAGACTTCATCCAAACAATTTGACTCGAATTATAAGAGCCATTGAGGTGTATAAGATTTCAGGCGTGACAATATCCGAGGCGATACGCCGCTCAAAAAGTGAAAGCCCCTATAATCCATGCATGATAGGCATCAATTACAGCGATCGGGCAAAGCTTTATGACAGGATAAATGCGCGTGTTGACAAAATGGTTAAGGACGGTCTTGTCGAAGAGGCAAGACATGTTTTGTCAAAAAGCGATTTAGGCACGTCGTATCAGGCTATCGGATATAAGGAGCTAAAAAAATACTTTGATGGAGAGTGCTCTTTGGAAGAGTGCATAGAACGCCTGAAAATGCAGACAAGGCGATATGCCAAGAGGCAGCTTACATGGTTTAGGCGTGATGAAAGGATTAAGTGGGTTTATCCGGACTTGATAGGCTCATATGATGGCGTTGTAAGCGCTGCAGCAGATATTATAAGGTCTTCCGGCATCATCAAATGAGTTTGCAAGGCGGTGAAAATAAGGTGGCCGAAGATAAAGACATCAAAAAAGCTCCGACGCAGAGGGGGCAGAGCGCGCATGACAATCAAAGCGCGGCGGCCGCTTCGTCAGATGCTATACAGGCGAAGGCCGAAAAGATAGCCCTAAAGCATAGGATCAGGGACACGCTTATTTATCTTCTCATATTTGCATGTGTGATTTCTATTGTTGTATCGCAAATATATGTTTTCTTTTCAAGCGAAAGCGACACGGAGGACGCACTGATGTTTACCGCACGCAGCAGCATTGATTTTACCGGCGTGATTATCAGAGATGAAAGCCTTGTTTATTCGCAGTATGCAGGCGACGGAGTTCTCAACTATTGCGTTGACGACGGAAGCAGGCTTTCAAAGAACTCTCAGATAGCGACAATTTACGACTCATACGATCAGATATATTACAGGTATGAGATAGACAGAATAGAAGAAGAGCTTGACGCTATAGAAAGCGCGCAGAACAGGGGAACTACAGACTATGTTCAGCCGGAGTTTATTTCGTCACAGATATCGGAGTCGTATAAAACCCTTTTGTCGGAGATAGTTTCCGGCAATCTTACACAGATGAATTCGGACAAGCTTGATATGCTCAAGCTTATGTGCATATATAACGTTTCATCAAACATTGAAAGCGATTATTCTCAAAGAATAACGCAGCTCAGTACGCAGCTTCAAAGCTACGAGAAGGCTCTTGTCAACCCTGTTTCGGAGATTACCGCAGTTGAGTCGGGATACTTCACATCCGTTGTTGACGGATACGAAACGGAGCTCAGCATAGATCAAATCCCCTCGCTGACAGTCGAAATAATTGAACAGATCATTGCGTCTCCGGTCAAAGAGGGAACAAGGGACTCAAATGTAATCGGAAAAGTATTTAGCGATTACACGTGGAAAATGGTCGGCATCATAGACACTCCTGACAGGTACTTTGTAAACCAAAGCTTTGACTTGCTGTTTTCATCTTTTGAAAAGTCATATCATGCAACCGTTGAGAGCATCGTCCCGACAGGAAACGGAAACGAGGCCATAATAGTTATCAGCTGCGATGAAATGGATGCGGATATTGCGGCTTCGAGGGTGCTTGATGCGCAGATTCTCTTTGGCGAATACACCGGCATACGCGTTCCGAGAAGCGCTATAAGATTCGTCGGGGAGGACAGAGGCGTTTACGTTTTGGAAGGCGAAGAGCTGATCTTTAAAAAACTCAATGTCATCTATGAAGGTGATGATTTTGTCCTTTCAGAGTATAATGCCGAAAGCGAATATCTTCAGTTGTATGACAGGATGCTGCTCGATCCCGTTCCGACATCAAACGGAGCAAACGCATCAACGGCAAATGATGATTCGGCCACAGATGAAACGGATGATACAACTGCCTCAACTTCGGCCGCTGCCGATGAAGAAACGGCAGATGAAGACCTGACTTCCGCTCAATCAGGAAGTGATTAAACAGATTAATTGATGGCGAAAAATACGCGTTTTTTGCTTTTAATTATTAGTTTTTTCGATGTGCATCTTGACATCGGGGTACAAATATAAGATAATATAATAGTATGGACGGACTATAAATTATAAATATATAACTGTGTACGGAGGGTTTTATGAGCCACATTTTTGATTCAATTAAGAATATTTTTATCGGCGAAGAAGAGGATGATTATCAGCCTATTTTGGATGAAAATTATGACAATGTAGATGTAGCCGAGGAAAGAAGAAACCGTGAGGTAAAGTTTAACACTACCGCTACCGTTCAGATTGTTCTTTCAAGACCCACTGATTTTTCTGAGGTCAAGGCGATAGGCGAGGATGTGAACAGCCAAAAGACGGTTTTGCTCAATCTTG
>DDJI01000054.1:3857-11696 GCA_002338885.1 Ruminococcus sp. UBA1828
ATCTTGAGCTTGTAAAAGCTGAGGACGGAAAGAGAATCATGGACTTTTTGTCCGGAGTTGCTTTTGCAAACGGCGCTACGATAAAGATGACCGCTCAAAAGACTTTTGTTATCATGCCTAAGAACGTTGGATTCAGCGGCGTTGACCTGATGAGTGAGTTAGAAAATAACGGTTACAGCTTTACATGAATGATATAAAAATCCTTTCTTCAGCTACGGACGAAGAAAGGATTTTAACAAGACACGTCATTGATCTTGCAAAGCAAGCTGATTCGTCCGGCAAAGCTAAGTACACTCGTTTTCTTGATGAAAGGCAGCTCGCCCTGTGCGAAGCAGCTCTGAAAAAAGAAGGGTATTTAAACTACTCGGCAATCGGCGGGTATGATGACGCCGAGAGAAGAATCATAGCATTTGACGGGTACGGATTTAAGGAGCCGTTTTGCGCGTTGGTGTTTAATTATCGCGAAGCGGACAAGCCGTCGCATCGTGATTTTTTGGGAGCGGTTATGTCTCTTGAAATTAAGCGCGAGATGATAGGCGATATACTTGTGGGCAAAAAGAGGACGGTTATATTTGTTTTGAACACCGTAGCTCCGCTTGTCAAGGAAATATCGAGAGTGGGAAGATGCGGAGTAAGGGTGACACGCGATTTTTGCATCGAGGATATACCGCAAAGGCAGTTTGACGAGATCAGTGCAACTGTTTCATCACTCAGGCTTGACGCTGTGCTGTCTGCTGCTTTAAGGCTGTCCCGTGAAAAGACGCAGGAGCTTATAAAATCCAAGGGCGTGACGTTAAACCACGTCATTACATATGAGCCGAGCGAAAAAATGTCGGAAAGCGACGTTTTTTCTGTTAAGGGCGCGGGCAAGTTTGAGCTGTCCCGCATCGGCGGATTATCAAAAAAAGAAAGGATCTTTATCAGTATAAATAAGTTCAAATAATTCAAGGAGGATGGGCATGAATCCAAAGGATATCGTTTCAAAGAAATTTGAAAAAGGCTTCGGCTACAAAGCAGAAGAGGTAGACGAGTTTTTGAAGAGCGTGGCGGTTGCTTATGCATCTGCGGTGAAGGAAAAAGAAGAAAGCGAAGCTAAGATAATTAAGCTTATCGAGAAGATAAATGAATATCGCAACGACGAGGATGCAATAAGGGATGCTTTGCTTGTTGCGCAGAAGCAAGGCAATAGGATCATTGCAGACGCAAAGATCGAGGCAGAAAAGATTATAGGCGACGCCCAGACAAAGCGTGATTCGCTTTTAGCTGAGATTTCTAACGATTGCGATGCGTTGAAGAGGGCAGAGGTTGAAAAGATCGCTGTGGCGATAAAAGAGGAAAACGAAAAGCTCAACGCAGTTGTCGCAGCGTCTAAGACTCAATCCGAGCTTCAAAACGACAAGCTCAACAAGCTCAAGCTTGAGGTAAGCGACTTTAAGAAGAAACTCATTCTCATACTCAATGAGCAGATTAAGATTGCGTCATCGCTGCCGGAGCTGAGCGACGACGAGATTAAAAAGATTGTTTCCGGTCAGGTTAAGCCCGCTGTAGAGGCAAAGCCTGCCGAGCCTAAGCCTGCAAGCGAACAGGCAAAGCCCGCTGCGGAAGAGGTTAAGAAGCCGGCAGCTGACAGGTCTCGTTCCGTTCCTGCGTTCGGATTCGGAGAGGGCGGATACAAAAAGCAGGACTACTCCACTATGGAGCTTAAATTTGGACACAACCAAAACAACAAAAAATAAATTTGATTGTTTTTAATATTTTCATTTTCGCAAGAGGTATAAATTATGGACTATAACAAGACTCTGAATCTGCCTGAGACAGAGTATCCGATGAGGGGAAATCTTCCGACAAAAGAGCCTGCTATGATTCAAAAGTGGGACGACGATGAGCTTTACAAGAAAATACTCAAGAAAAATGAGGGCAGACCTTCATACGTACTGCACGACGGTCCTCCGTATGCAAACGGCGACATTCATTTGGGAACGGCTCTTAACAAGATACTTAAAGATATCATAGTAAAGCAAAAGAACATGAGCGGATATCGCGCAAACTATGTTCCCGGTTGGGACACGCACGGCTTGCCGATAGAGCTAAAGGCGATGAAGGCGATAGGCGTCGAAAACGGAGCTATTCCTCCGCTTGAATTGAGAAAGCACTGCCGCGAGTTTGCTCTTTCTTACGTGGAAAGCCAAAAGCAGCAGTTTAAGCGCCTCGGCGTTCTCGGAGATTTTGAAAATCCTTATCTCACTTTAAAGCCCGATTTTGAGGCAAGGCAGATAGAGGTCTTTGGAGAGATGGCAAAGAAGGGCTATATCTATAAAGGCTTAAAGCCTGTTTATTGGTGCCCCGAGTGTCAGACTGCGCTTGCAGAGGCTGAGATAGAATATCAGGACGATCCGTGCCAGTCTATATACGTAAAGTTTAAAGTAGTCGATGACAAGGGACTTTTTACAGCGTTGGGACTTGACCTTGATAAGACTTACTTTGTTATATGGACAACCACGACATGGACGCTTCCCGGCAACCTTGCAATATGCTTAGGTCCTGATTATGAATACACCGTCGTAAGAGCAAACGGAGAAAACTACATCATGGCTAAGGAGCTGATTGCTCCTACACTTGCCGCAGCTGGAATAACAGAGTACGACACAATCGGTTCATTTACCGGCAGCGAGCTTGAGTATTGCAAGGCTCAGCACCCGTTTATGGATCGCATGTCTTTGGTTATCGTCGGAGACCATGTAACGCTTGACAGCGGTACAGGATGCGTTCATACCGCTCCCGGATATGGTGTTGACGACTTTGAAGTTGCAAAGAAATACGATGAGATCGGCATAGTGGTAGCGGTTGACGGCAAGGGCGTTTTAACATCCGAAGCCGGAATGTTTGCGGGACTTACAACCGATCAGGCAAATAAGGTTATAGGCGAATACCTTGTAAAGACAGGCGCAATGTTTGCCTCGAGCAAGATTGTTCACCAGTATCCTCACTGCTGGAGATGCAAGTCTCCCATACTCTTCAGAGCTACTGAACAGTGGTTCTGCTCGGTTGAGGACTATAAAGACGAGACAATAAAGGCTATCGAGGATGTAAAGTGGATTCCCGCATGGGGCGAGGATAGAATAAAGGGAATGGTAAGAGACCGTTCCGACTGGTGCATATCCCGTCAGCGCACATGGGGTGTTCCTATTCCGATAGTATACTGCAAGAACTGCCATAAACCGATTATAAACGATGAGACAATACATGCCATTTCCGATTTGTTCAGACGCGAGGGATCGGATGCATGGTGGAAGTACGAGCCTGCTGATTTTATACCCAAGTCGGTCAAGTGCGAATGCGGATGCTCGGAATTTGAGAAGGAAACAGACATCATGGATGTTTGGTTTGACTCCGGAGTTACGCATACAGCTGTTTTGGATCAAAGACCTGACCTTTCTTCACCGGCTGATTTGTACCTTGAGGGCGCGGATCAATACAGAGGATGGTTCCAGTCATCCTTGCTTACATCTGTAGTTATAAACGGCAGAGCGCCTTATAAGGCTGTTTGCACTCACGGCTGGGTTGTAGACGGCGAAGGCAAGACTATGCATAAATCTTTGGGCAACGGAATAGAGCCGAAAGAAATATATGATAAGAACGGCGCAGACATACTCAGATTGTGGGTTGCATCAAGCGACTATCATTCCGATATAAGAATCTCTAAGGCTATTCTCGCTCAGCTTTCGGAGGCTTATAAAAAGATAAGAAATACCGCAAGGTACATTTTAGGCAACCTCGGCGGATTCAATATTGACACAGATGCGGTCCCGTATGAAAAGATGCAGGAGCTTGACAAGTGGGCAATCATGAAGCTTGACAACCTGATCGACAAGGTCAATGATGCGTATAACGAGTTTGATTTCCACATAGTAATTCATTCTATACACAACTTCTGCGTTGTTGACATGTCAAACTTCTATCTTGATATCATCAAGGACAGGCTTTACTGCGAGGCGCCTGACAGCGAGCTGAGAAGGTCTGCTCAAACCGCCATGTATCGCATACTTTCAGCCATTTCAAGGCTTGTAGCGCCGATACTTTCGTTTACCGCGGATGAAATCTGGTCGTACATGAATCACTCGGCTTCTGAGAATCCCGAGAGCATATTCTTAAACGATATGCCCGAAAAATCGGGACTTGAGTTTACAAACGAGTTTGTAGATAAGTGGACATATATTTACAATATAAGAATAGACGCCAAAAAAGCTCTCGAGCTAAAGCGTGCCGATAAGGTAATAGGCTCTTCACTTGAGGCTGACATGGTCATCTATGCAACAGGCGACGAGTACGATAAGCTTATGGCTGTAAAGGATATTCTTCCGACGGCATTTATCGTATCAAGAGTTGAAGTTGTCAAGGATGGCGAGCCTGAATTTAAGGGTGAAACTACGGGCCTCGGCTTCACGATTAAGAAGGCGTCGGGCAATAAGTGCGAAAGGTGCTGGATGTACTCCGATACTGTCGGAAGCTGTCCTGAGCATCCTACGCTCTGCGCGCGCTGCGCACACACAGTTGAAAAGGAAAGCTGATTTTTTGAATCAATGTTCGGTTGCCGTGCATAGCTGCGGCAATCGAGCTTTGCTGTTAAAGGGGTGTATCGTTTGCTGATAATCTCACTGGTTGTTGCGCTTGTTTTAGTGGGCGTAGATCAGCTTATAAAGTATCTGATTGTACAAAACTATGAGGTCTGTACCGGATATATAAAATCATACTACACGTTTTCCATAGGCGACTTTGACGTATTCAGTCTTACTCATATACGAAACAGCGGCGCAGGATGGAGCATTCTTGAGGGCAAGACGGTGTTTTTGATAGCGTTTACCTCACTCATCATGCTTGTCATATTGTTTTACATGATAATCCAGCGCAAGACGATGAACAAATTTGAGATGCTCAGCCTTGCATTGATACTTGCCGGAGGCGTGGGAAATCTCATCGACAGGGCGAGAATGATCATCGATCCCGAATTTACCGGAGTTATCGACTACATCAAGCTTGATTTTATCAACTTCCCGATATTTAATTTTGCGGATATATGCGTGGTTGTCGGCGGAATAAGCTTGATTGTCGTGTTTGCGGTGCTCGAAGCGAAGGCGGCAAAGAAAAACAAGCTTGAAAATGCGGCAAAGAGTGCAGCGATGCAGACTGATGCCCAAAATCAGGACAATGTAAACGCCGACGGCGGCGATAACAATGCTTAGCTATGAACTGATACCGGAACAGTCCGATGCAGGATGCAGGATTGATAAGTGGCTGACAGAGCAAACGGAAATAGATCTAACTCGCTCCGCCGTAGCAAAGCTTATTGACGCCGGAAAAGTGTGCGTCAATGGCGCTCCGGTGAACAAGAGCCGCAAGGTTGTTCCCGGTGAGCTTGTCAGGATAGAAATACCGGATCCCGTGGATTCAAACATCGTCCCGGAGGACATACCGATTGACGTTGTGTACGAAGATGATTATCTGCTTGTTGTAAACAAACCTCAGGGGATGGTTGTTCATCCTGCTGCGGGAAATTACGAAGGAACGCTTGTAAACGCTTTATTGTATAGATACAAAGATGGGCTTTCCGGAATTAACGGGGTGATTCGCCCCGGGATAGTGCACAGGATAGACAAAAACACAAGCGGACTATTGATTGTTGCCAAGACGGACAAGGCTCATATCGGCCTTGCTGAGCAAATAAAGGTACATAGCTTTACACGCGAGTACGAGGCTATATGCGTCGGCAAGTTTAAGGAATATACAGGAACAATTGANNAAGGCAGGGACAAGCGAGACAGGAAAAAGATGTGTGTGACTGCGGAAAACTCAAAAAACGCTGTGACGCATTATGAGGTGCTTGAAGAATTTAAGGGATACTCTTATGTGCGCTTCAGGCTTGAAACCGGCAGGACACATCAGATCAGAGTGCATTGCGCTTATATCGGTCATCCGATACTCGGCGACGACGTGTACGGAAAGCCATATAAGTCTTGTAAAGGTCAATGCCTTCACGCAAGAAAGATAGGCTTTGTACACCCGATAACCGGAGAGTACCTTGAATTTACAAGCGCACTGCCCGATTATTTTAATAAGCTGTTGGAAGGATTCAGAAAACTATGAGATTTGACGGCACCGTATTTATAACTGATATGGACGGGACGCTATTAAAAAGCGACAAATCCGTGTCGGAAAAGAATCTTAAAATGATAAAGGAATATCAAAGCCAAGGCGGCATATTCGGGTTAGCCACCGGCCGTCCCATACATACGACGCTGAGGTATCTTGACATTTTGAAGCCGGATCTCCCCTTGATCCTTTATAACGGCTGCATAGTTTATGACCACAAAAGTGATAAGATTGTTTACGGAAAGTATCTTCCGGATGAGGCAAGAGACATTTTGAAGGACATATTTGCTAAGTATCCGGGGATTGCTCCTGAAATATTCACATTTGAAGCGCAGTATTATTTAAATCTCAACGAGGCTGAAAAATGGCATCACGAGATACTTCAAGTGAGCTATATAAAGAAAAACTCAGGCGATGAAATAACCGAGCCGTGGTGCAAGCTTTTGCTTGCCGACTCCGAAAGCGTGATTAACGAACTGTCGGAGTACGTTAAAAAGTTTGACGGAATGGGCGTGCGGTTTGTCAGATCCTGTCCGTATTTTCTTGAAATCTTGCCGGACGGAATATCAAAGGGAACAGCAGTGAGCGAAATGCGTAAAGCTTTAAAGCTTGATGACAAGCTCCTCGTATCCGCCGGTGACTACGACAATGATATTGAGATGCTCAAAGCATCTGATATAAGCTTCTGTCCCGCAGACTCACAGCCGGAAGTAAAAAAAGCGGCGAAGTACGTTTTGAGTGCAACCTGTAACGAGGACGCTATAGCAGAGGCAATCGAGGCATTATCAAAAATATAATCTATGGAGGTATCACTATGGACGAATTACTCAAAAAGCAGCTCAAAATAACTGCTTGCAAGGTAAGAATGGGGATAATCGAGGGGGTGTATAATGCTAAGAGCGGACATCCCGGAGGATCGCTTTCCATTGCGGATGTTTTGACTTATTTGTACTTTGTGAAGATGAATATTGATCCCAAAAACCCTAAGATGCCGGAAAGGGATAGATTTGTTCTTTCAAAGGGTCACACTGCGCCTGCGCTTTACTCGGTTTTGGCAAACAGAGGCTATTTTGATGTTGAGGAGCTAAAGGGATTAAGACATATCGGTTCGATGCTTCAGGGNNCATTCCCGGCGTGGACATGTCGTCCGGATCGTTGGGTCAGGGAATATCCGCCGCATGCGGAATGGCTCTTTCGGCTAAGCTCACAAACGATCCCTACAGAGTTTACTCCATCTTAGGCGACGGCGAAATTGAAGAGGGTCAGGTCTGGGAGGCATCTATGTTTGCAGCTCACAGAAAGCTTGATAACCTTGTTGCAATAATAGACAACAACGGACTTCAAATAGACGGCAAGATATCCGATGTTTGCTCTCCGTATCCGATAACCGACAAGTTTGCGGCATTCGGCTGGCACGTAATCACCATGAACGCTCATGATTTTGACGACATCGAAAAGGCGTTTAACGAGGCTGATCTTGTTAACGGAAAGCCTGTTGCAATTGTCATGACAAGCGTAAAGGGCAAGGGCGTTTCATTCATGGAGAACCAGGTTTCATGGCACGGCACAGCTCCTAACACCGAGCAGTATGAAGCGGCTATGGCAGAACTCAAGGCACAGCTTGAAGAATTGGAGGGTTAATATAATGGCTGATTTGATTAAAAAGGCGACCAGAGAAAGCTACGGCGAAGC
>DDJI01000054.1:11714-13223 GCA_002338885.1 Ruminococcus sp. UBA1828
AGCGACCAAGACCGGAATCTTTAAGAAGAAGTTCCCCGAAAGACATATCGACTGCGGAATTGCAGAAGCTAACATGATGGGCGTTGCGGCAGGACTTGCAACTACCGGCAAAATACCTTTTGCATCGTCGTTTGCAATGTTTGCCGCAGGAAGAGCTTTTGAGATAGTCAGAAACTCAATAGGATACCCTCATCTCAACGTCAAGATAGGCGCAACACATGCAGGCATATCTGTAGGAGAGGACGGAGCTACTCACCAGTGCAACGAGGACATTGCTCTTATGCGCACCATCCCCGGAATGACTATCATCAACCCGGCGGATGATGTAGAGGCAAGAGCTGCTGTTGAGGCTGCAATTAACTACAACGGACCTGTTTACATGAGATTCGGCAGACTTGCGACTCCCGTTTTCAACGACAAGCAGACATACAAGTTTGAGCTTGGCAAGGGTGTAGAGCTTGTAAGCGGAACAGATGTTACGATCATTGCCACCGGACTTATGGTTTATGAGTCTATGGTTGCTGCCGAGCAGCTCAAGGCTGAGGGCATCAGTGCAAGAGTTATCAATATCCACACTATCAAGCCCATAGATGAGGAAATCATCATAAAGGCTGCAAAGGAAACTGGACTTATAGTTACAGCTGAGGAACACAGCGTTATAGGCGGCCTCGGCTCTGCTGTATGCGATGTAGTAAGTGCAAACTGCCCCGTAAAGGTTGTTAAGATAGGCGTAAACGACGTGTTCGGATACTCCGGACCTGCTGTACAGCTCCTTAAGGAGTTCGGACTTTGCTCCGAGAACGTTGTTAAGACGGTCAAGCAGGCACTTAGCAGCAAATAAATTTATAGATTGATTTGATATTCACTTTCCGGCTCCGCCTGCATATATTTTACGGATAGCATGCGGAGTCGGGAGGGGATATTTTGCGTAGAGGAAGGTTTTTTAACTTTAACATAAGAAGAAAAATAAAAAGCTTCCGGCGTGCGCCGCGCCATAAGGTGCTGATTGTCATCATTGCAGTAATTGTCGGACTGATATTGATTATGATTGCCGTCAATTCGTCATTAAAGCCGGTTGTGATGACAATGGCGGAGCAGTACGGCTCAAGAGCTGTTGAGTCTGCTGTTAATGAGGCGATTTCGGATGTGTTTGATGCGGAAAGCGTTGAGTATTCCGATATTGTAACGCTTAGCTACAACGACAGCGGGTAANNAACCGCCGCTGAATATGATTCCGCAAAGATAAACCGGCTAAAAGTCATGATAAGTGAAGCTCTCGGGCAAAACCTTGAGAAGCTCAAATCAAGTAAAATAAAAATCCCGCTCGGAAGCCTTACCGGCGACTTAAATTTAAGCGGCAGAGGGCCCGGGATAAGCGTTAAGATCTCGCAGGTGTCGGTTCCCGATATACAAATCGTGTCGAACTTTGAGTCGGTAGGAATAAACACCGTCAAGAACGAGATAATTGTAACGGTAACGGTTGACTCCGAAATATACCTTCAGAGCGTC
>DDJI01000121.1 GCA_002338885.1 Ruminococcus sp. UBA1828
GGTGCTGCTCAGATGGACGGCGCTATCCTCGTAGTTGCAGCTTCCGACGGACCTATGGCACAGACCAGAGAGCACATTCTTCTTGCTCGTCAGGTTGGTGTTCCTGCAATCGTTGTTTTCATGAACAAGGTTGACCAGGTTGATGACCCTGAGCTTTTGGAGCTTGTTGAGATGGACATTCGTGACCTTCTCACCAAGTATGAGTTCCCCGGCGACGAGATCCCGATAATCAAGGGTTCAGCTCTTGCAGCACTTGAGTCCACTTCTACCGACATCAATGCTCCCGAGTATGCTCCTATCCTTGAGCTTATGGACGCTGTAGACGACTACATTCCCACTCCTGAGCGTAAGGCTGATCTTCCTTTCCTTATGCCTGTTGAGGATACTATGACCATCACCGGCCGTGGTACCGTTGCAACCGGTAGAGTTGAGAGAGGACAGCTCAAGGTCGGCGATGAAGTTGAGATCATCGGTCTTACCGAAGAGAGAGCTAAGACTGTCGTAACCGGTATCGAGATGTTCAGAAAGACCCTCGATTACGCTGAGGCAGGAGACAACATCGGCGCACTCTTGCGTGGTGTTCAGAGAAAGGACATCGAGAGAGGCCAGGTTCTTTGCAAGCCCGGATCCATTCACCCTCTTACCAAGTTCGAGGGTCAGGTTTACGTTCTTAAGAAGGAAGAGGGCGGACGTCATACTCCCTTCTTCACCAACTACAGACCTCAGTTCTACTTCAGAACAACCGACGTTACCGGCGTTATCACCCTTCCCGAGGGAAAGGAAATGTGCATGCCCGGCGATAACGTAACCATCTCTGTAGAGCTCATCACTCCTATCGCTATCGAAGAGGGACTCCGCTTCGCTATCCGTGAGGGTGGAAGAACAGTTGGTTCAGGCGTTGTAACCAAGGTTATCGGCTAATTTCCGATTTCTTGAAAAGCATTAAAGGTGCGGCAGATGCCGCACCTTTTTGTTTTGCATAAAAAAACAAACCCGAAAGCTGCCCTTCGGGTTTTATTTTTATATTTACCGTCCGCCTGACTTATCCTGTCTGCGCCTGCGCAGGTCGGAAAAGAACTCACTCAAAATGGCCGAGCACTCCTTTTGCATAACGCCCGCACTGACCTGAGGTTTGTGGTTATAGGGGAGCGAAAACAGGTCTATGACAGACCCGACAGAGCCGGCTTTCGGGTCGGATGCGCCGTATACAAGCCTGTCAATCCGAGAATTGATTATAGCTCCCGCGCACATCGGACACGGCTCAAGCGTGACGTAAAGCACGCTGTCTACAACTCTCCATCCGCCTAAACGCCTGCTCGCCTCGTCCAAAGCCATTATCTCCGCATGCGCCAGCGGAGACTTTGCGGATTCCCGCATGTTCCATCCGCTGCCTATGATTTCTCCGCTCGACTTCTTGACTACAACCGCGCCGACCGGAGCCTCGCCCAAAGCATACGCCTTTTTCGCAAGCTCGAGCGCCTTTTGCATGTAGTACTCGTCGTCAAGCATCGTGCTCTTATGCATCTCACTTTGCATCGGCTGCACCATGCTATATTTCGTTTCGGTTTTCAAGCGCCTTATAAAGCGTCACTTCGTCCGCATACTCGAGTATCGCGCCCATCGGCAGACCGAACGCAAGCCTTGTGACCTTTATGCCGAGCGGCTTTAAGAGCCTTGAGACGTACATGGCGGTAGCCTCTCCTTCGGGCGTGGGGTTTGTGGCCATGATGACCTCCGAAACGTTGCCCTTTGCTATCCTTGCAAGCAGCTCCTTGATCCTCAGCTTGTCCGGCGTGACTCCGTCTATGGGAGAAATCAAGCCGTGCAAAACGTGGTACACGCCGTTATATTCCCTTGTTCGCTCGAACGCCTCTACGTCCTTGGGGTTTTCAACAACGCATATTGTTGAGTGATCCCTTGACTCGTCAGAGCATATCGGGCAAACGTCCTTGTCGGTGAGGTTTTGACAAATCGAACAGGCGTGAACCGTCTTGTGGGCGTATAAAATCGCCTTGGCAAACGCCTGAGCCTCCTCGTCTGACATCGACATCACAAAGTATGCAAGCCTTTGCGCAGTTTTCATGCCTATTCCCGGCAGCCTTGCAAACTGCTCCGCCAAAAGCGTCAGCGGAAGCGCACTGCTCTGCGACATCAGAACAGACCCGGCATGTTTATACCGCCGGTTATCTTTTGCATGCCCTCTGAGGACTCGGTTTCGATGTTTGCAAGCACCTCGTTTACTGCGCTTGCGACAAGGTCCTCGAGCATTTCAACGTCCTCGGGATCGACAACCTCCGGCTTGATGGACACGTTTGTGACCTCGCGCTTGCCGTTCATGGTTATCTCAACCGCTCCGCCGCCTACGGACGCCTTAAACTCCTTCTCCTCAAACTCGGACTGGAAGTTAGCCATTTCCTCCTGCATCTTTTGAGCCTGACGAATCATCTGGTTCATGTTTTGAGGGCCGCCGCCCATTCCCTGTGGTAATCTTGCCTTCATATAATAAAACTCCTTTACGCAATTTAGTTTATATCAAACGGTATGTCCGCTTCTTTTGCATGCTCCATAAGCCGCGTGAGCTTGTCCTGACTGTCCGCGCTCGGGGCGTTTCCAGCCGCCTTCACGCATCTTGCCTTTATGGCGTATGTATGACCGGTTATCTGCCTTACGACATCCTGCAAGGACGCTGCGTTTCCCGGCTGCTTAAACAGCTTCATAAAGAACTCCGACTGCACCTCTATAAGAAGATTGTTCTCCCGACAAAGCCCGCGGGAGCCTTTCAGTGCTCCGGCGCATCCCGGGTTCACCTCTTTGAGGCGGTCTAAGACCTCGTCCCACTGCTCAAAAATCTTCAGCTCGCCGCCCCTGACGGCGCCGTCCGCGGGAACGCTTTCTGCGGGTGCGCTCTGAGCCTGTACAGGCTTTTTGGGCGCGCCTGCCGGCTTGGGCTTTATGTCTGCGGGCGAATTTGCAAGCTGCGCCGATATGCTCTCAAGCCTTGCTTCCACCGCCGACAGCCTGTTTGCAAGGGACGAATCGGCTGCCGAGACAGCCTTTGAGCTATGGCCCGAGTATCCGCTGCAAAGCTTTATCATCGCCATTTCAAATTCAGTTCTCTTTGAAACCGCCCGCTGCATGGATTCCGCCGTGCCCTGCAAAATGTCAAGGCAGGAAAACACCTCGTCAAGCGAAAATCTTCCCGAAAGCTCCTCAAGCCTTTGCGCCTCTGAGGGGAGGCAGTTTAAAAGCTCCTTGTTTTGGGGCGCGGTCTTTATGAGCATGATGTTTCTGAGCTGGAATATCAGCTCGTCGCAAAGCCTTGCCATGTCCTTTGAGCGGGAGTAAAGCATGTCTGTTGTCTTTAAAACTGCGGGGCAGTCGCGAGCCGCAATGGCGTCAAGTATGTCAAAAAGCGAGTCCCTGCCCGCAACTCCCGCGGCATCCGCAACCGTTTCGGCTGTTATCTCCGACGAGTACGCCATGCACTGGTCGAGCAGCGACAGCGCATCTCTCATCGCTCCGTCAGAAATTCTTGCGATCACCGCCGCAGCGTCGGGCGAAAGGTTCACGCCCTCGGCTTTTGCTATGTACTCAAGCCTTGCGGCGATGTCCTCCGGACGTATTCTTCTGAAATCAAACCGCTGGCACCTTGATATGATTGTCGCAGGGACTTTGTATATCTCGGTCGTGGCAAGTATGAACTTTACGTGCTCCGGCGGCTCCTCCATTATCTTGAGAAGTGCGTTGAACGCCTGATTTGAGAGCATGTGCACCTCGTCGATGATGTACACCTTGTACCTGCAAAGCTCCGGCGTGTATATTGCGGATTCTCTAAGCTCTCTTATGTCGTCTACGCCTGTGTTTGAGGCGGCGTCTATCTCGATTATGTCGTTTAACGTTCCGCTGTCTGCGGCACGGCATATCTCGCACTCGAGGCAGGGCTTGCCGTCGTGGGGATTTAAGCAGTTTATCGCCTTTGCAAATATCCTCGCGCAGGTGGTCTTTCCCGTTCCCCTCGAACCGGTGAAAAGGTATGCATGCGCCGTCTTGTTCGAGGCAATCTGATGGGAAAGTGTCGCTGTGATGTGCGGCTGAGATATTACGTCGTCAAACGTCTTTGGCCGCCACTTTCTGTATAACGCCGTGTACATGCATACGCCTCCCTTGCATCATATGTTCATTAGAAAAAGTCCAATCCGACGTATAGACGTGCAGGCGAGACTGCGTCACACAAGGCAAACTGCTTAATGCTGCTCGGTTCCCNNTCCCCGCCTGACATGGTTCACAGCGGCTTGTTGCACAGGACCCGCACGCCTATATCTCGGATTGGCTCAACTAAAATATATCAAAACATTCGCAAAGTAAGTTTACCACAGTTTTAAAGCTATTTCAAGGGGTGATTTAAAATACCTTGCTTTATCGACCTCAAAAATTTCCGCCGCCGCTGCCGCACGCCGAAAACAAACGCATGCCTCCCTAAGGAGCGCGCTTTTTCACTTTTCATCCTCCGATTCGACATACTCCGCGATGTCCTCAAGGCGGCAGCCAAGTATCATGCAAAGCTGATTGAGTGTGTAGGTGTTCACGTTTGCGTTTTTTCGCAGCCTGTCAAGCTGCCCCGTGCTCACGTGAAATTCGTTTATCAGCCTGTACTGCGATATTCCACGCTCTTTAAGCGTCTGCCAAAGCTTGTCGTAAACTATCATCTTAGCGCCTCCTTTTGTCCTGAGTATGCCCGCTTCTTCTACAGTAAAAGCATATTTTCTTATCCGTCTGTTGACAATTGCCCTTATATGGGCTATAATGATATAGCCCGAATACGGACAATATATGATAAAATTCGAGCAATTTGATTTTGAGCAAAGGCGTGGCTGGCGCAAGCAAATGCTCCCCGGCTGCGCGTTTAGCTGATAAAAAGACAAGGAGGGAAAGAAGATGGGAAAAGGTAAAGCGATAGCGGGCTTTGTGCTGTCTATAGTTTCCTTGGTACTCGGACTTTTAAGCGGCGTATTTTCAATAGTCGCTCTGCCGGTGTCGATAGTGGGTCTTGTTTTGAGCATTGTCGGCGGCAAGCAGTGCAAGGCTGCCGGTGAGCCGAGCGGACTTGCGACGGCAGGTATGGTAATAGGAATCATCGCAGTAGTTATCACAACGATAACCTTCTTCACCTGCGGAATATGCGTTCTTGCGGCAATCGGAGCGGCAGCTTAAAGAGCATGGCGCCTGTGCGTATACGCAGATAAAAAGTCTCGCCCGTCAGGCTTTTCTGTCGGGCGGATTTTTTTGAGAATTGTAAAGGAAAGTGATAGTATGGTCATAAGCGACCCCAATATATATGTTCTCGGGCGCACGATTCCGCTTTACGGCGTGTGCTTTTACCTCGGCGTGTTTTTGGCAGCTGCGGCAGCGGCGGCGCTCTGCACAAAAAAGAGCATATCAAGGTTTGACCTTGTATGCTCTGCGGTTTATACTATGATAGGCGCCATGATAGGCGCAAAGCTTTTGTTTGTGGTGGTGTCCTTGCGGCAGATAGCAGAGCTTGGGATACCTTTTATTGCGGTGCTCAAGGGCGGGTTCGTCTTTTACGGTGGGCTTTTGGGCGGACTCGGCGGACTGCTCATATACATAAGACAGTTTAAGCTGCCGCTTGTGCCGTTTTTGGATCTGTACTCGGCTGTTCTCCCCCTGGGGCATGCCGTCGGCAGGGTGGGATGCTTTTTCGCGGGATGCTGCTACGGCATGCCGTATGACGGTCCGCTCAGCTGCACATATACATATTCCGTCGGCACTACTCCGATAGGCGTTCCGCTCTTTCCGGTTCAGCTTGCGGAATCGGCGGCGCTTGCCGCGTTGTTTGCGGCGCAGCTCGCATGCCTTCTTGCAAAACCCAAGGCGGCGGGCTTACAGATTGCGGTGTACGTCTTTTGCTACCCTGTGATCAGATTCAGCCTGGAGTTTTTCAGGGGCGACGCGGAAAGAGGCATCATAGCAGGACTTTCCACATCTCAAATTATCAGCCTTTTAATAGTTCTGATCGCATCGGTATACCTTGCAACGCGCCGCGCATCTGTGAAAGGTGGACTTTATCGGGATAAGCATCATTAAATTTGGCTTGATTTATTATGAAAATGGCTTGAAAATCCGCTCGATAGTGTGTATGCTATAATAAGCATATTGTATTGGGGGAGCGATAATGGAAGATATCAAAATTCATGCGTTCACAGACGAGGCAAGCGAGGACATCGATAGCCAGGTTAAGGCGCTTAAAAGAAATGCGCTTATGGGTATAGAGCTTCGCGGAACCGAGCTTGGAAACGTTGCCGACCTGTCTTTTGTTGCGGCGTGCTATATAAGCAAGAAGCTCCGCGACAGCGGCGCGTCTGTATGGGCGCTGGGTTCGCCGATAGGCAAGATAAGCATAACCGATTCGTTTGCGCCGCATCTCGAAAAGCTCAGAAACCTCTTGGAGCTGTGCAAGGTGTTCGGCACAAAGTATGTAAGGATATTTTCATTTTATATCCCCGCAGGGCATGATCCGTCAGAGTACCGCGGCGAGGTAATGGACAGACTTGTAAAGATGGCGGAAATGGCGCGCCCCTACGGCGTGACCCTTTGCCACGAAAACGAAAAAGGCATATACGGCGACAACGCCGAAAGATGCCTCGACATATATAAAACCATCCCCGACATAAAGGGAATATTCGATCCGGCGAACTTTGTTCAGTGCGGCGTGGATACGCTCAAAGCGTGGGAAGCCCTCGGCGGATACATAAAATACATGCATATAAAGGACGCGACTTCGGACGGCAAGGTTGTACCGGCCGGCTGCGGAGACGCAAACCTTGAATATATAGTTTCGGAGTTTATAAAAAACGGCGGCAGAGACTTCACAATCGAGCCGCACCTGACAGTGTTCAAAGGACTTGAGAACCTCGAGCGCAAGGGAGATACAAAGTCGCAAGCGTCCGAAAAGTACGTGTATAAAAATTCGGATGAGGCGTTTGACGCGGCGTGCGATGCGTTCAAAAAGCTTGTGAAGAGCTTGCAGGAGGCAACGGTATGAGAATAGGCGCACAGCTGTATACGGTAAGGGATTACTGCCGTAACTTAAATGATTTTTCAACGACACTAAAGCGGATAGCCGATATCGGTTACCGCTTTGTTCAGGTTTCGGGAACTTGCGATTTTGACCCGAAATGGCTCAAGGACAGACTCGATGAAAACGGTTTGGAATGCGTGCTCACCCACACACCCGCGGACAGACTTTTGAGCGACCCGAAAAAAGTCGCCGCCGACCACGATGTCTATGGCTGCAAGTATGTGGGCCTGGGCTGGAACGCATTTGATCTGGCGCATGACCCGCAGGACAACCCGAACACGTTTTATGAGAAATATATCGGCGTGGCAAGGGCGCTTAAAGAGCACGGAAAGTATTTTATGTACCACAACCACGATCAGGAGTTCCAAAAGTATAACGGCAGACTCATACTTGAGACGTTGGGCGAGATGTTTGACGCCGACGAGATGGGCTTCACGCTCGATACGTTTTGGATAACCGCCGGCGGAGGAGATCCCGCATGGTGGATAGAAAACTTTGCGGGAAGGGTTCCGTGTATTCATTTGAAGGATTTCGCATACGGCAGAAAGATGGCTGTAGTAGGCGAGGGAAATATAAACTTTGACAGAGTGTTTGTGACCGCATACGAGGCGGGAACGGAGTACATGCTTGTAGAGCAGGACGACTGCGCAGGCGAAAGTCCGTTTGACTGCCTTAGGCGCAGCTATGATTTTCTGCGCTCTCGCGGTTTTGAATAAAGCAAAGGCTGCTAAGGAGCATATGTTATGGAGAAAATAAGACTTGGTATAATCGGCATAGGAAATATGGGCTCGGGACACGCAAATAGCGTAGTCGGCGGCAAGTGTCCTGATTTTGAGCTTAAAGCCGTGGCGGATATAAACCCCGAAAGGCTGAACTGGGCAAAGGCTCAGGAGGGTTTTGGCGATGTGGCGCTTTTTGACAATGCGGAAAAGATGCTCGACTCGTCTTTGATAGACGCGTGCATGATATGCGTGCCGCATTATGACCACCCTAAGTATGCCATAGAGTGCATGAAAAGGGGAATACACGTCATGTGCGAAAAGCCCGCAGGCGTGTACACCTTGCAGGTGAGGCAGATGAACGAGGAGGCGGACAAGCATCCCGAGGTTGTGTTCGGAATGATGTTTAATCAGCGCACAAACTGCGTCTACAGAAAGATGCGTGAGCTTGTCACATCCGGCGAGTACGGCGCAATGAGGCGCGCCAACTGGATAATAACCGACTGGTACCGCCCGCAGGCGTATTACGATTCGGGCGACTGGAGAGCAACGTGGAGCGGAGAAGGCGGCGGAGTGCTCTTAAACCAGTGCCCGCACCAGCTTGACCTTTGGCAGTGGATATGCGGCATGCCGAAAAAAGTCGAGTCGCATATGATGTACGGCAGGTGGCACGACATAGAAGTCGAGGACGACGTGACCACATACATGGAGTACGAAAACGGAGCCACCGGAGTTTTCATCACAACCACCGGCGACCCGTGCGGAACAAACAGATTTGAGATACAGCTCGACCGCGCGAAAATAATCGCCGAGCACGGCAAGCTCTTCGTGTGGGAGCTTGAGATGAGCGAGCAGGAGTTTTCAAGGACCAATAAAATCCCGTTCGGCTGCCCCAAGGCAACCCCCGTTGAAGTGGAACTTGACGGCAAAAACGAGCAGCATGTCGGCGTGATAAACGCATGGGGCGGAGCCATACTCAGAGGAACCCCGCTTGTGGCGGACGGAAGAGAGGGAATAAACGGGCTTATGCTTTCTAACGCCATGCACCTTTCGTCGTTTTTGGGCAGGGAGATAGAAGTGCCGTTTGACGAGCAGCTTTATAAAGACGAGCTGATGAAGAGAGTTGCAGGCTCGAGGAGAAAAGCGCATACCGAGGCTGTTTATGCGGATACATCCGATACGTATGGCGGAAACAAGGCAAACAAAGCCTGATATATAAAATGGATATTGTAAGGTTAGGAATAATAGGCATAGGTAATATCGGCACGGCGCATGCCCATGCGGTTTACGGCGGCGAGATATCCGGCATGAAGCTTAAAGCGGTCTGCGACGTAAACCCAAAAAGGCTTGAGTACGCAAAAGCCGCGTTTGACGGCGTCAAAAGGTTTTCAAGCGCCGACGAGCTTATCAAAAGCGGAACATGCGACGCCGTGATAGTGAGCGTGCCTCACAGACTTCACTCGCAGATATCTCAGGCGGCTTTAAAGGCGGGACTGCACGTTCTGTGCGAAAAGCCGGAGGATGTGTCTGTAGGGCGCGCGGATGCGTTAAACCGCGTGGCTCGGGAGAGCGGCAAGGTTTTTGCAATCATGCTTAATCAGCGCACCAACCCGCTGTTTAAAAAGCTGAAGCAGCTTGTCAGCTCGGGCAAGCTTGGCAGGATAAAAAACTCAGTGTGGATTGTGACAAACTGGTACCGCACTCAGCATTACTACGACTCGGGCGACTGGAGAGCGACGTGGAGCGGAGAAGGCGGCGGGGTGCTTTTAAATCAGGCGGTTCACAACCTCGACATATGGCAGTGGATATGCGGCATGCCCTCAAGCGTGACGGCGTTTTGTGACAGGGCGAGATATCATAACATCGAGGTTGAGGACGCGGCGACGATATTTGCAAGATACCCCGACGGTGCGACGGGAACCTTTATAACCTCCACCGGAGAATGTCCCGGGACAAACCGCTTTGAGGTGTCCGGCGAATACGGCAAGGCGGTCATAGAGGACGGCAGGCTGAAGCTTTGGCTGCTTGACTGCTCGGAGAGAAAAATATGCTTTGAGTCGGAGCGGGACTTTTACGAGGCAAAGCCGAGCGTTTATGAGTACCTGCCCGATGAAAAGGAAAGCGCACATAAGGGCGTGATACAGGCGTTTTCGGATGCCATACTCAAGGGCACGCCTCCGGTTGCATGGGGCGAAGAGGGGATAAACGAGCTGATGATTTCAAACGCCGCGTATCTTTCGCAGTGGAAAAACAACACCACTGTAAATCTGCCGATAGATGCCGATGAGTTTGAGCGCATGCTTGACAAAATGGCGCAAAGCTCTGAAAGCGCGCGCGAAAGTGCAAAGCCCGCCAAAAAAACCGAAAAACAAATCTCACATGTCGGCTACCAAAGCCGCTGGAGCGTAAACTGGTGAAAGCGCGGCACATGCTAAAAACATGGAGTTAAAAAACAAAACCGAGAAGGCAAGCTTTGCCCTCTCGGTGTTTTTTATTTGCTTTTTGCCGGACGGGTTGTGCCCGTTTTTCACAGCCATGTGCCGATGGGACGGCATGCGTGCGGCGCTTTATTTTGAGCGGGGCTGCTTTTTGGGCTTTGCCGTGCGGGATGCGTTTGACTGGCGGCGCTTTTTCCTCACCGAAAAGCCAAAGCACCCGAGCTTTTTCCCGAGAGCAAAGTACTCGCCGTGGCAGTACGCCGTAAGCCTTGCCCGATCAAGGCACAGCCTGCCGTTTTCGTCGATCAGCGAGCTTTGAACATCGACGGCGACCACGTCTGCTATGAACATGTCGTGCGACCCCAGGGGAATTACCCTGTCCACCCTGCACTCTATCGAGAGCGGGCTTGCATCCAAAACAGGCGCGGAAAGCTTTTGGGACGGCGAGACGCTCAGCCCGAGCGTTTTAAGTTTTTGCTCGTTTTTACCTGTGCGCACGCCTAAATAGTCCGCCGCACGCACAAGCTCTTCGCTTGTCAGGTTTATCACAAACTCGCCGGACTCCGCTATAATGCCGTATGAGTACCGCTCTTTTCTTATCGAGACGTATACTTTCGGCGGGACGGTGTTTACTGTGCCTGTCCACGCCGCAGTCATGGCGTTAGGAGCATCCAAAGTCCCGCATGTCACTATTACCGCAGGGACGGGGGACAGTATTGCTCCCGCACCGAACGAAACCTTATTTGATGTATCCGACATACTTATACGCCTCTTCTTCCGACGAAACCATCACTGCGGGAACCTCTTCAATTCCGATGTTTTTGTTTATTCTCTCGCTTTCGGAGGACGAGTATTTGTCGGCGGACTTTGCCACGCCCTCTAAAATCGAGTCGAGGTTTATTTTGGACACTCCCGCCTTTGCAAGCTTGTAAAGGCGCTTGTATGTCTTTAAGGAACGCTTTTTGGCTGACGGTTTTGAGGCGCGCGTAGCAAGCGAAACGGCCCTTTTACTGCGCTTTGAGCGCTCAGGCCTTACAATCGTCGCCATGACACCTATCACCGCCGCCGTTACACCGAGCGCCGCAAGCTTTTCTAAACTCACAAGGTTTGTATACACCGCCGCGCCGCCCGATTTGCCGCTTATTTTTATCATAACATTTCTCCCATGCGTATAATGCGTTATGCTGATTTACAAAGAGCATACCACATTTTTGCCTTCGATTCAACCTGCCCGCAAAAAAGGCGACAGATATTCTGCCGCCTTTATGCCTTAGCCGAAAATTGCCGCTTGTATCCCTTATCCTTTGAACTCTGTCATCCAAAGTCCGTGAAGGTTGCAGTAAGCGTAGATCTTGCACTCCTTCTTGTAGGGGAAGTGAACGGTGGTTGACTGCTCGGGGAACAAAACAACCTTTGTCTCGACGTTGTCGCAAACCTGAGAAATCCACATGATGTAGTGCTCCTTTGTCATGGGATGCTCAACAGAACCGACCTTGACTATCAGCTCGTCGCCCGAAACCTCTACTACCGGCAGGTGCTTTTCCGTTGCCGCCTCGGTGGTGTTGGGGGTGAGTATGCTCATCTTCTGTCCGCAGCACAAGAGTCTGTCGGTGTTTCCTAAAACGTCCTCAACGACATTGCCGCAGATGGAGCATTTTGCGTAGTTGAATACTTCTTTCATGATTATACCTCCTTAAATTCCTAACAAAGCTTGTGCAATCCAGAAATATGACAGCAGTGATATGGCGTCCACAATGGTTGTTATGAACGGGCTTGCCATTACCGCAGGATCAAAGCCTATGACCTTTGCGCCTATAGGAAGGGTACAGCCTATTATCTTGGCTATGAATACCGCGACCACAAGCGTCAGGCATACCACAAGCGCAACCATTGCGTTTATATCAGAGTTGCCCAACAGCAATCTATCCACAAGCATTATTTTTACAAAGTTTACTACAGCGAGGACTACTCCGCACAAAACCGCCACGCGCATTTCCTTCCACAGAACCTTCAGCACGTCTTTTAGCTGGATGTTTCCGAGCGAAAGTCCGCGGATTATCGTCGTGGACGACTGTCCGCCGGCGTTTCCTCCGGTGTCCATAAGCATCGGTATAAACGCAGTCAGCGCAACGCTCGCCGCAAGCTTTTCCTCAAATCCCGTGATTATCATTCCGGTGAAGGTCGCCGAAACCATCAAAATCAAAAGCCATGGGATTCTCTTTAAAAACGTCTCGAAAACGCTGGTCTTAAAGTACGGCTTGTCCGTGGGGACGATAGCCGCCATCAACTCGATATCCTCCGTGTTTTCATCCTGCATTACGTCTATGGCGTCGTCTACGGTTACTATACCGACAAGACGGTTTTCGCCGTCAACTACGGGAAGTGCGAGGAGGTCGTACTTTGCAAACGTCGCCGCAACCGTTTCCTTGTCCTCTTTTGTGTTCACGCTTATGACGTTCTCATCCATTATCTGCTCGACCTTGGTGTTCTGCGGCGCGGNNAAAGCGATACAACGCCTATAAGCTTTCTCTCCTCGGTCACATAGCAGGTGTATATGGTCTCTTTGGCAACGCCGACGCTGCGTATCTTATCAAACGCCTCAAGCACCGTCATGTTCTTGTTCAGGTACACAAACTCCGGCGTCATGACGCTTCCCGCACTGTCGTCCGGGTACGCAAGCAGCTCGTTTATCTGCCGGCGTGTGGCTTCGTCCGTGTTTTTGAGTATCCTGCTCACGACGTTGGCGGGCATTTCTTCAATGATATCTACCGTATCGTCTAAGAAAAGCTCGTCTACCATGTCGCGTATTTCCTTGTCCGAAAAAGCAAGTATCAGCTGCTCCTGCTGGTCGGAATCAAGGTAGGCAAACGTCTGCGCCGCAAGCTCCTTTGGCAGCAGCCGAAAAAGCACCGGCACATCCTTTTTGTCGGCTTCGTCAAATATAGACGCTATGTCTGTAGGATTCATCTGGTTCATTATCAGCTTCAGCTCGGCAAATTTGTGCTGCTCTAACAGCTTGATAACGATATCAAATACTGTAGTCTTTTCCATGTCTACCTCCAATTTTTAAAAAATCAGAGGGAAAGAGCCTCATCGGGACGCACTTACAGGGCAAATCATGCTCACGGTGACCCGATATTCAGTTTTCCCTCGGGGCGTGTTGGCGTCCACAATTCTCACTCCTTAGTACTTAATATTTTTAACACAGCACATGCGGCGCTGCTTGTAAAAACGCATGCCGCATCCACGCTGAGCAAAATTATTTTACATCATTTAATCCCCCCTGTCAAGGAACGCGGGAGTACATGCTAACTTAAATTTATCTAAAGATTTTGTGAAAAACCGCGCCGCTGAAAACCGCTATTGATGTGTGCGGGCAGGCTGTGGTATGTTATACTTATAAAAGTGCGTTTAAAAATATGCCGCGCATGCTCAGGAGGGGTTTATGAAAAAGACACTGTTTAACGACGGCTGGAGCTTTGCCCTTGTCAAGGCGGGGGAGCATCCCGAAAAATGCGACTATAAGCCGGTTGACATTCCGCACGACTGGCTGATTCATGACACCCGCAATCTTTATGCGGACGGGGACGGCTTTTACAAGAAGAAGTTTGTGCTCGGCGATGTAAAAAACAGCGTGTACATAGTTCGGTTTGACGGAGTGTACATGGACTGCGAGATTTTTTTGAACGGGGAAAAGATTTTTGAGTGGAAGTACGGCTACACGAGCTTTGATGTGACCCTTGAAAACGCCGTCGAGGGGGAAAACGAGCTTGAAGTCATAGTGCATCACAAGTCCCCGAACACGCGTTGGTACTCCGGCGCGGGAATATTCAGAAACGTACACCTGAGCGCGTCGGGCAAAAACCGCATACTCCCCGACGGCGTGTACTTTTGCGCCGAAAAGCGCGGCGACGCATGGATGGTAAACATCGACACCGAGGTGACCGGCGAGAACGGAAAAAGAGCAAAAATCATTCACACCCTCTGTGACGCAGACGGCAAAAAGGCATGCGTTTGCGAGGCGGAGTGCGAGCTGACGGATGAGAAGTCGGGCGAAAACTGCGTGTGCGCATCCTTTGAAATGAAGAACCCGCATCTGTGGGACGTAGACGACCCGTATCTGTACACGCTCAAAACCGAGCTTGCGGTTGACGGCGACGCAGTTTACGAGGTGTGTCAAAGGGTGGGCTTCAAGACCGCGGAGTTTTCCTGCGACAAGGGATTTTTCCTCAACGGCAGGCCGCTGAAAATACATGGTGCGTGCATGCATCACGACATGGGCGCGCTCGGTGCGGCGGTGAACAAAAACGCCATTCGCAGACAGCTGAAAAAGGCTCAGGCGATGGGCGTAAACTCCATAAGAACGTCTCACAACCCTCCCGCGCCCGAGCTTATGGATTTGGCGGATGAAATGGGCATACTCATAGATTCCGAGGTGTTTGACATGTGGGAGCTTAAAAAGACGGAGTATGATTATGCGAGGTTCTTCCCCGAGTGGCACCAAAAGGACGTAAAAAGCTGGATAAGGCGCGACAGAAATCATGTCAGCGTGATAATGTGGAGCATAGGCAACGAAATATACGACACCCATGCGTCTCGGCGAGGCGAGGAGACAGCATGCAGGCTCAAAAGCCTTGTAAAGCTGTACGACTACAGAAACACACGACCCGTTACAATAGGCTCAAACTACATGTACGGGCAGGGCGCGCAAAACTGCGCCGAGCATATGGACACGGTTGGCTATAACTACGCCGAGAGACTGTATGACGAGCACCACAAGGCGCACCCCGAGTGGATAATATACGGCAGTGAGACCGGCTCCACCATTCAGTCAAGAGGGGTGTATCATTTTCCCGCATCAAAGATGACGAGTACGCATGACGACCACCAGTGCTCATCGTTGATGAACTGCGCAACGGGGTGGGGCTCGCCGAGCGTAGAATACAACATCACGCAGGACCGCATACGCGAGTTTTGCCTTGGGCAGTACATATGGACTGCGTGGGACTATATAGGCGAACCGACGCCCTATTGGACAAAAAACTCTTACTTCGGGCAGATCGACACCGCAGGCTTTGAAAAGGACAGCTATTACGCTTATAAGGCGGAATGGGCGGGAAAGGATGCGCAGCCGTTTGTGCACCTGTTCCCGTACTGGGACTTCAACGAGGGTCAGCTCATAGACATATTCATATACTCAAACTGCGCAAAGACCGAGCTGATTGTCAACGGCAGGTCTATGGGCGTGCATGTGCATGACCACACCGGCGGCGCAGAACTGTCCGGCAGATGGCAGGCGGAGTACCACAAGGGATACATACAGGCTGTGGGATATGATGAAAACGGCAAGGAGCTTTGCAGGCAGACCCGCCGCTCGTTCGGCGATGCCGCAAAAATATCGCTGACGCCGGACAAATGCGAGCTGAGGGCGGACGGGTCAGACCTTGTCTTTGTGGAGGTATGCATGCTCGACAGCGACGGAAATATCGTGGAAAACGACCGCTCAAGGGTGAATATATCGGTCAGCGGCGCGGGAAGGCTTGTCGGCGTTGACAACGGCGACTCCACAGATTACGGACAGTATCACGAGAGCCAAAGAAAGCTGTTCGGCGGCAGGCTTATGGCGATAGTAGCCGCAAAGGACTGCGAGGGCGACGTTTACGTCAGGGCGTCGTCGGAGGGGCTTAGAGACTGCGAGATAAAGCTGAGGGCTGTGCATGCGGAGCTTGAGAGCGGCGTGTGCCACAGCTTTGAAAACACCCCGACGTGCCCGCTTGTCAGGGAGGTGCCGGCAAGAAAGATAGAGCTGTCCGTATCTGAAAGGCGCCTGACGCCAAAGTCGCGCGAATGTGTGATAAAAGCCGAGATACTGCCCGCAAATTCGACCTACACCCTTGACGACGTGGGATTTAAGGCTGTGACCGATTCCGGAGTGGAGACGCCGGCGGCAAAGATAGTGAGAAACGAAAAAGAGGGCAAAATCACTCTTGTGCCGGTTGCGGACGGGCAGTACCGCCTGAGGGCGTACTGTAAAAACGGCACGGAGTATGAGGAGGTAATATCGGAGCTTGAAATGTCAAACGAGGGCTTCGGGAAAGCGTGCTTTGACCCGTACAAGAAGCAGGTTTGCGCATCGCTTTACACGCGGGCAGGCAGCCCCCTTCAAAATGTCTTTGAGGGCGGCGTGCAGACCCCGTCCGGCTGCGACAGCGTCATAGAGTTTGACAATGTCGAGTTCGGCGCCGCAGGCTCGGACGAGATAACTGTCGGGCTGTATTTAAACAGCGCCGAAAAAATTCCCTTTGAAATAGAGGACGACAGCGGCTTCGCGGAGAGCTTTGTTTTCGACCTCCCGCCGTGGTGGAACCACTATCAGTACAAGACGTATAAGCTTAAAAGAAAGCTCACCGGCAGAAGAAATCTGCGGTTTGTCTTTCACATGCGAGTGGCGTTTCAGGGCTTTGAGTTTGCGCGCGGCACGAACCTGAACGAGCCGATACCTGCGACGAAAAACAGCCGCATATACGGCGACAGCTTTCTTGTGTGCCCCGACGGCATAAAAAACATCGGCAACAACGTCACGATAGAGTTTGACGGGCTTGAGTTCGGCGAAAAGGGCGCAGACGAGGTCATAATATGCGGAATGACCAGAAACGAAAACGACACCCTGCACTTAAAGTTTTCTGACGGCGAGTCGGTGCAAAGCGCAACAGTCGAGTTTTCGGGCAGCATGCAGCCGGAGGCGAAAAGATTTAAGCTTCCGCACGTGAGCGGCAAGAAGGATTTAAGCCTTATATTCCTGCCCGGATGCGACTTCGATTTGTACAGCATAGAATTTATCTGATGAAATATTTGAGCATAAACTTGCATTGGCGGGGCATTTGGGGTAAAATAAAAAAGATATAATGAATAAATGCTATAAATGCGGAGGGAAATATGCTACTTATCGAAGAGCTCAGCCAAAAATTATCCGAATACAGACCAAAGCTCAAAGAGCTTCATTCTGTTTTGAACATAGAGGCTGCAAAAGAGGAAATAGAGCAGCTTCACAATAAGGCGGCAGAGCCGGGATTTTGGGACGACATAGACAAGTCTCAAAAAGTGCTTCAAAAGACCAAGTCCTTAGAGACTGCCGTCGAGAACGACAGAAAGCTTTGCGCTCAGGCGGACGACATAGAAACCATGATAGAGATGTACGGCGAGGAAAACGACCAGCAGCTGCTTGAGGAAATAAAGACCGAGGTGGAGGACTTTTGCGAGAAGATAGATAAGCTCACAATATCCACCCTGCTCACCGGCGAGTACGACCACTCAAACGCAATCTTAAACTTCCATGCCGGAGCGGGCGGAACCGAGGCTCAGGACTGGACGCAGATGCTTTTGAGAATGTATATCCATTGGGGCGAGCAGCACGGCTATAAGGTCTCGGTCATGGATGTGCTTGACGGAACGGATGCCGGAATAAAGAGCGCATCTGTCATCGTCGAGGGCGAAAACGCCTACGGATACTTAAAGAGCGAGGCGGGAGTGCACAGACTTGTGAGAATTTCTCCGTTTGATGCGTCCGGCTCAAGACACACGTCCTTCTCTGCGCTCGAGGTCACTCCGGTAATAGAGGAGGATCTGAGCGTGCACATAAAGCCGGAGGATCTTAAAATAGATACCTACCGCGCGAGCGGAGCGGGCGGACAGCACATAAACAAAACCTCATCCGCGGTGAGAATCACACACATACCCACCGGAATCGTGTGCGCATGCCAGACCCAAAGAAGCCAGGTTCAAAACAAGGACTACGCCATGAAGATGCTCATATCAAAGCTCGTTGAAATAAAGGAGCGCGAGCACCTTGCAAAGATAGAGGACATAAAGGGCGTGCAGAAGGAAATAGCGTGGGGTTCACAGATACGCTCCTATGTTTTCATGCCCTACACCCTTGTAAAGGATCACCGCACGGGCTATGAAAACTCAAATGTTCAGGCTGTCATGGACGGCGACCTCGACGGGTTCATCAACGCCTATTTAAAGGCTTTGTCAAACGGAACGCTTGAAAAACAGTGATCGGCACTGAAAAAAGCGCGGGAGCTATCCTGCGCTTTTTTGCTTGACGGCCGTGACGGCGTTCAGCGCGTGCCTTGACGGCAGGCGAGGGAACACATGCAGCCTTTTCATCGGCTGCCCGAAAAGAAAATGCCTGAGCGTGTCGTCAAGGTATATTGCGGGCAGGGACAGCGCAAGCCATAGCACGGAAAAGGGCAGGCATATCTGACCCAAAAGATTCAGAGGCAGCTGCGAGTAGTCCCACACGTTTAACCCGAGCGCCATGTTTATAAACAGCCCCGAGCACAGCTCAACGGAGGTTATCAAAGCGGCGCATATCGGCATCTGAAGCATCAGGCACGGCTTGTACTCAAACTCGTCGAGCATGCCTATGACCAAAAAGCACAGCCCGCCCACAAAGAACATCGATATGTGCGTAGACCCGCGCCACGCGGTTTCAATCAGACCGTATGACATGCCTCCCGCGCAGTAAAGCGCAAATCCCCTTAAAAAACGCATAAAATGCGCTGACGGTTTTGCTGACATCAGACCCTCTCCTTTTTCCGGCGTATTTTTATGTATTATTATCCGCAGACAAAAAATAATACATGTAAGATGGCGGCTGTTAAGGCGCGTTCGCACAAGATGGCTATTGACAGAGCAAAAAAGCTATGATATCATGACATTTAACAGGTAAAAAGGCGTTGACGAAGAGAAAACACGGATGATGGCATTTTCAGAGAAACGGCAGTTGGTGGAAAGCCGTGTGCCGGTCTGCGTTTTGTAGCTTCACAGCCGGCGGGAGGAAAGATCAGTTGAGTAGAACCCGCTCGTTTGCGCTCGTTACGCGCGTCAAGTGGTGATGATTCACAAGTTGAGTGGTACCGCGGGTGTTGTCGTGTCAAAACGATTCTCGTCTCAAAGCTAAAGCTTTTGCGCTTTGCTTTGGGGCTTTTTTGTTTTCGGCAATATGTTTTCGGCGGATGCGCAAGCCGCGCGGCAGAATCGTCACCGGAAAGGAAAGGTAGATAATGAGAAAAGAACTCGGAAAGCTTTATGAGCCAAAGGAAGTAGAGGATAAAATCTATAAATACTGGCTCGACAACGACTGCTTTAAGGCGGAACCCGATCCCGACAAAAAGCCGTATACAATAGTGATACCCCCGCCGAATATAACGGGACAGCTCCACATGGGCCATGCGCTCGACAACACCTTGCAGGACATCCTGATAAGATACAAGAGAATGTCCGGCTACTGCACGCTGTGGGTTCCCGGAACCGACCACGCATCGATCGCCACCGAGGCAAAGATAGTCGAGTCCATGCGCAAAGAAGGCATAACAAAAGAGGACATAGGCAGAGAGGGATTTTTAAAGCGCGCGTGGGAGTGGAAGGAAAAGTACGGCGGCAGGATTGTCGGGCAGCTCAAAAAACTGGGCGCCTCCTGCGACTGGTCGCGCCTTGCCTTCACCATGGACGAAAAGTGCTCGCGCGCGGTGCGCGAGGTGTTTGTCAACCTCTACAACAAGGGCCTCATCTATCANNGGCTCCTCCTGCGACTGGTCCCGCGAGAGATTCACTCTCGATGAGGGCTGCTCAAAGGCCGTAAAAGAGGTATTTGTAAGATACTACGAAAAGGGACTTATCTACAGAGGCGAGAGGATAATCAACTGGTGCCCGCATTGCCGCACGTCCATTTCAAACGCCGAGGTTGAGTATGAAGATCAGGCGGGACACTTCTGGCACCTCAGATACCCGCTCACCGACGGCACGGGATGGCTGGAGCTTGCAACCACCCGTCCTGAAACGCTCTTAGGCGATACCGCCGTAGCCGTAAACCCCAAGGACGAAAGATATAAGCAGTATGTCGGAAAGACGGTCACGCTGCCCCTTGTGGGACGTGAGATACCGGTTGTTGCGGACCCGTATGTTGATATGGAGTTCGGAACCGGCGTCGTGAAGATAACGCCTGCGCACGACCCCAACGACTTTGAAGTCGGCGTCCGCCACAACCTGCCCGTCATAAACGTGATGACAGACGACGCCAAGATAACAGACGACTACCCTAAGTATGCGTGAATGGATCGCTTTGAGGCGAGAGCCGCCATAGTTGCCGACCTTGAGGCGGGAGGATATCTTGTGAGGGTAGAGGATCACGAGCACAA
>DDJI01000036.1 GCA_002338885.1 Ruminococcus sp. UBA1828
CTTGCATGGTACTCCGAAAACCTCACACTTGAAAACTGCCGCATAATCGGTACGCAGCCTTTTTGCTACTGCAAAAACTTAAACCTCATAAACTGCGCCATGGAGGATGCCGATTTGTGCTTTGAGCGCTCAGACGTCTATGCAACCATCACCACCAAGGTAATAAGCATTAAAAATCCGCTCAGCGGCAGAATTTATCTTCCCGACGTTTCTCAGATAATCCGTGACAAGCCAATTTATAAAGGCGAGATAATTCTGACGGGCGACAAAAAGTAAAATCGTAAATCGATGCATAAAAATCCGCGTCACACAGATAACCAATCTGCATGACGCGGTTTTGTTTTTTCTTTTTAGCTTGCCGAGAGCCATAAAAATTCTCTGTTTATGCTTATAGGTACGCAGAAGTACTGTACGGCATTCGCTCCCGCAAGATATATCACTATAGGGAGACAGAATATAGCAAGCGTAACCACTATTGATGTGGTGGGGCTTTGGCACTTGCTTGATATGAAAAGCAGCAGCAGTGCAAACAGCATCAGCACCACGGTGCGCAGAATAAACATCAGCACAAGGTATACCGCAACCGGAATGTCTATAAATCCCGAAAACTCCGCTATGCAGCGAATTGANNGAGCCAATTCCCGCCGTGCCGTATGCCGAAAGAATCTGAGCAAAGTACGGTATGTAGGTAAACACGCTTGCAAGTATTGCGCATATTATCGCTATAATGCAGTTGTGTTTCAGATACGTTTTCTTTCCCGCACGCGTCGTGTAAATCACATATCCTATGCGGCAGCGGTTGTCATATGCAATCAGCGGCGAAAGCATGAGACAAAGAGCAATTATCGCAATAAGCCCTAAGGAATAGTCGTTTGCCGGATTGCTCACGCCGAATATGTCCTTGTATCCGGTCTGATAGTACATGTCTTTGGCGCCGTATCCTAAGCTTTTTATGCTTTCATACTGCTGACGGGCTTTTTCAAAGCCTCCGTAAGACGCCCGATATTCTTCGGATTGCTCCGTAGTCGCCGCTCCTATTGACATCAGCTGCAGGATGTCTGCAAACCTTTTTTCTTCTGAAGCGACAAACTCGTCCGCCTCTTCGTCCGTCATCTCTATGATCCTCGTGCAGTATGCATAGTATACGTTGTCGTCCGGCATGTACGGCTTTGTGTAGTCTATGGCCGTGTACACCTGCAAAGCAAGCACGGCCGCAAGTATCAGCGCACCCTTGTGCATTATGAATTCCTTGAACGCCGTGTAGCTGATCAAAGATGTCATGACGGACTTGATAAGAACGATTCTTCTGTTTCTCTTGACCTCCGATATGCTTATCGTGGAATACAGCCTGCAGCAAAGCAGTACAAATGCAACCGTTGCAATCAGCATCGACACAATTGTTGTGGCAATCTGCTCAACAGGGTAGCCAAAGAAGTTTATGTTTGTGTATGTTTTGAAAAGCCTTGATGACAGCAAAAACGTCGCCAAGTTTATTTGCTTGAGAGGGGAGAGAATAGACGTTGACGGTATCAGAATGTAAAGCGAAGTCTGTACTGCCGCTATCGCAATTATCACAAGATACGAAACGGTGTTTGACAGCCTGATGAACAGACACGATGCAATTACTGCACACATCAGCATCGCAAACAGCTTTATCAAAAGGCTGTATATCATCATTTCAAGCACGCTTATCGGATGGTTGCATCCTATGTAGCCGGCAAGCGACTGCACCGGTCTTGACAGGTCTCCTAAGCCGTATCTCATCGAACCTATTGCAAGGTTTGAAAAGAACATCACAAGCTCTACCACAAGGCACACCACAAACACCAGCGCAATCTTTGAAAGCGCTAATGTAGACCTGCCGTATTTGAGCGGCTTGATCAGAGCGGTTATTCCGGATTCTCTGTCCTTGTAAAACACAGCCGTCACACAGAATATCAGCACAAACAGCGCAAGTATGTCCGCCACCACGTTGTCGCACGCCAAAAGCACGCCGTCCGACGGAGCAAACACCGGCTCGACATCTTTTACCGCCTCATAAACAGGCGGAGTTTTAACTATGTTTCTGTAGGAAAAACTGTCCTTGTCGGCAAAGATCGATACACTGGTCATCGTCTGCGCCTGGCTGTCTATGCTTGCAAGGTAGTCCTGATAGCCTTGTATCTGCTGTATTTTCTCAAGCTGAGCGCTGAGCATGATTGTGTCGAGGAAGTAATATTCGGTGTACCGCCCCTCTGCGGTGCTGTATGCCTCGGTTATCGCATCCTGCGTAAACTGCGCCGCCTCATCTAAGCTCATGCCCTCAACGTCGGCCATGTATGCACGGTATGCACTGTCGGCGTACATGTACCCGTTGTCGTTTTCCATGCTCACATATGCGTTTAAGCACACGGCAATAATGAGCACGAGTATGAACGCCTTGTTGTGAAGTAGCTTTAATAGCTCATTAAAAAATATTTTAGCCGCTCTCATCGCTCACTCGTCTTCATACAGCTGCATGTAAAGACGCTCAAGCGACTTTTCGCCGTCTGTGACCTGTTCAGTCAGCTCTGCAACAGTTCCGCTGTCGATAAGCTCTCCCGACTTCAAAAGAAGTATCTGATTCGCAATCGTCTCAATATCCGAGACAATGTGCGTTGAGATGATAACTATCTTGTCTTTTGCGAGAGAGGATATCAGGTTTCTTGTAAGAACTCTTTGCTTTGGGTCAAGACCTGCCGTCGGTTCGTCAAGTATCAAAAGCTTCGGGTTTCCCAAAAGCGACTGCGCTATCAGTATGCGCTGCTTCATTCCTCCAGAAAATCCGCCGAGCTTTTTGTTGATAACATCGCTAANNAAGAGTTCTCATCGCTAAGCTCCACGAGTGAAAGCACGCGCAAAACCTCCGACTCGATCTGCTTCTTTGGAATGCCCTTCAAGGCCGCTATATACCCTAAAAAGCGCTTCGCCGTAAAGCTCGGGTACAGCTCCTGCTGTTGCGGCATAAAACCTATGACAGAGCGGTAGTCTGCGCCGAGCTTGTATATGCTTTCGCCGTCCCAAAGAATCGTTGACCCTTTGTCGCTGTCTATGTTTTGGGTAATAATGTTCATCATCGTGGACTTGCCTGCGCCGTTAGGCCCGAGAAGTCCGTATATTCCGTCCGAAAAATCATAGGAAAAATCCTTTAGAGCGTGCTTTTCTCCGTAGTGCTTGTTCACGTTTTTAAGCGTAAGCCTGCTCATTACCTCACCGCCTTATTTGTTGTTGATTATGCGTCCTTTTTAGTATGCATCGCCGATTTATTCATTCGGAACTATCAGCTCGTTTTCCGGAATGCGTATGTACGTGTAATCTAAAAGCCCGTCTACCGTTACGCTGTACCCGAAAACGTATTCTCCGTATTCGCTGCCCTCATCCTTGATGTAATCTTTTAGGCTAAGGCCTATTATCTCGTTTTCACTCAGCGTATCCGGAAACCTAAGACCATAAACTTCGCCGGTTTTAAGGTTGTATGCTTTGTTTACTGATTTCTGAATGAGCGTATCGTTCACTATTATTGTTCCTAAGCCAGTAATACTTTCTCCCGGGATGACTGTCTCGTTGCCGTTATAATCAATTGCGTGCATTCCCTCATCGTCGTCGTATATAAGGTATCCGTCACGGGCAACAATTCCTGTATCTATAGACATTTTGTTTGTCAGGTCTGAAAGTGCAATCTCTTTAGTGTTGATGTCAAGCGTGTAAACCTCAGTTACAGAGTGCTCATTACCCCACTCATACGCCTCAGCAATCACTTTGTCATATTCCTCAAACGGTAAATTTATATAAGGATCTTCTTCGTCATAGTATGAGAATATGAAGTAGATTTTATCTTTGTAATATCCCTGTATGAAAATATTGGGACTATATCCCTTGTCGTATTCTTCGTAGATCTCGAACTTTCCGGTGGAATAGTCGCAGCTGCATATGCACTTTGTGCTGGAATCAAACATCATTGTGCTTTCATCTAAAGTCATCTTGTCTGCGGTAAAGTAAATGACGTTATCGTATATGTATGCATCATTTGGCTTCCACACCATAATGCCATCGATTGAGGATACCTGCACCCTTCCCGAACCGTCTACATTTGCGCGGTTGAGATATGTTACACATTTTGGACTATTGTCATCACCATATGTAAATTCGCTTGTAAAGTAATAAATATTGTCGCCTATGAGAGCGGGGTGATTGTTCATGCCGAACGATGTGCATTCGTTTTGTGCTCCT
>DDJI01000098.1 GCA_002338885.1 Ruminococcus sp. UBA1828
GCCAAGGAAAAGGGCTGCTCCATTACAGGTCCGGAGGACGAGAAGGTAGACAGGCTCAACGTAATAAAAGAGCGGATTTAGGGAGGCAAGAGTAAATGGAATTTTGGTTTTCTGAGATGCATACTCCCAGGGTAAAGCTTTCCGTGCAGGTGGACAGGCAGCTTTACAGCGAGGAAAACGAGTATATTCGCCTTGATATATTTGAATCGCCGGAGTTCGGAAGGTTTTTGACGGTTGACGGCTATATCATCACAACCGAAAGGGACGAATTTATATACCATGAGATGATGACCCACGTGCCCATGGCTGTGCATCCCGACCCGAGAAAGATACTTGTGTTCGGCGCGGGCGACGGAGGAGTTATAAGAGAGCTTTTGAAGTACCCCGACGTCGAGAGAATAGACATGGTTGAGGTGAACGAGGGCGTAGTCGAGGCGTGCATGAAGTACCTGCCGTTCTGCGCAAGCGGACTTGCCGACCCTAAGGTAGTAATACATTCCGATAATTCGCTCAGGTTCATACGCCACATCGAGAACGAGTACGACGTGATAATAGTTGACTCGGCGGGATTTTACGGCCCGGGAGAGAGCCTTTTATCAAGAGAGTTTTACGGAAGCTGCTATCGTGCGCTCAAAGAGGACGGCATAATGGTCAACCAGCACCAAAGCCCTTTTTATGACGAGGACAGACTTGAAACCCAGAAGGCGCACAAGAGAATACTTGAAAACTTTCCGGTGAGCCGTGTTTATCAGGCGCACATACCGTCGTATCCTTCGGGATATTGGCTGTTTGGATTTGCATCTAAGGGATACCACCCCGTAAAGGATCTTCACGCAAAGAAGTGGAAGGCGCTCAACATAGAGACTCGCTATTACACCCTTAATTTGCACAGAGGCTGCTTTGCACTGCCGGCGTATGTGGAGAGAATGCTCCAAGACGTTGAAAACATCCCCGATTGATTTGATTAGCGGAAGGAAATAATATATGCTTGAAAGAAACGTAGAAACATTTATAGCGTGCGACTGCGAATATGGCGATGCGGATATAGTGCTCTTCGGAGCGCCGTTTGACTCCACGACGTCATACCGCCCCGGTGCGAGATTTGCAAGCCGTGCGATAAGAGGCGAGTCATACGGACTCGAAACCTACAGCCCCTATCAAAATAAAGACCTTGCCGATTGCAGGGTGTTTGACAGCGGAGACATAGAGCTGAGCATGGGTTCAAGCGAGCTTGCTTTAGAGCAGATTTCCGCAAGAACGGCGCAGATACTCCTTGACGACAAACTCCCGCTCATGATAGGCGGAGAGCACCTTGTCACGCTGGGCGTCTTCAGAGAGGTGTATAAAAAGCACCCCGATGTAAAGATAATTCACCTTGATGCGCATGCGGATCTGCGTCAGGAGTACCTCGGCGTGGAGCTTTCCCATGCATGCGTCATACGCCGCTGCCATGACCTTGTCGGCGACGGACGCATATTCCAGTTCGGCATACGCTCCGGAGACAGGAGCGAATTTGAGTGGTCGCAAAGCGGTCACACCGAAATGCATAAGTTTGACTTCGACGGGCTTTCAAAGACGGTTGAAACGCTCAAGGGCAGTCCTATCTACCTCACAATAGACCTTGACGTGCTCGATCCGGCGTTTTTCCCCGGAACGGGAACACCGGAAGCGGGCGGCGTGAGCTTTAAGGATCTGCTGCAGGCAATAGTGACAGTGTGCTCGCCGTCATACATAGTAGGCTGCGACGTAAACGAGCTAAGCCCTCATTACGACCAAAGCGGAGCGTCTACCGCTCTTGCGTGCAAGGTTGTAAGAGAGCTGATACTTGCGTTGCAAAAATAAAATCGAAAGGGAGAAAGTGAGTCATTATGGGAAGATTATTGGTAATAGGCTGCGGCGGAGTCGCGGGAGTCGCAATTCAAAAATGTGCCGCAAACTACGAGGTTTTCGACGAGATAATGATAGCGAGCCGCACCCTCTCAAAGTGTGATGCGCTCAAGCAAAAGCTTGAAAAGACCTCAAAAGCAAAGATAACCACGGCAAAGGTCGATGCGGACAACACAGAGGAGCTTACAGCGCTCATAAACAGCTATAAGCCGGAAGTCGTCTTAAACCTTGCACTGCCGTATCAGGACCTCACGATAATGGATGCATGCTTAGCCGCGGGCGTAAACTATGTGGACACCGCAAACTATGAGGCGGAGAACACAAACGACCCCGAGTGGAGAAAAGTATATGAGCAAAGATGCAAGGATGAAGGCTTTACCGCATACTTTGATTACTCGTGGCAGTGGGCGTATCAGGACAGGTTTAAAAACGCCGGCTTAACCGCACTCTTAGGAAGCGGATTTGACCCGGGCGTGACAAGCGTATTCACAGCATATGCCTTAAAGCACTATTTTGACGAAATTCACTATATAGATATTCTCGACTGCAACGGCGGCGACCATGGATACCCCTTTGCAACAAACTTCAACCCCGAGATAAACCTTCGCGAGGTTTCCGCAAACGGCTCCTATTGGGAGGACGGACACTGGGTTGAGACAAAGCCCATGGAAATCAAGCGCGAGTATGATTTTGACGGCGTAGGCATGAAGGATATGTACCTTTTGCACCATGAGGAGATAGAGTCTTTGGCAAAGAACATCCCCGGCGTAAAGAGAATACGCTTCTTCATGACCTTCGGACAAAGCTACCTGACTCACATGAAATGCCTTGAGGACGTCGGAATGCTCAGCACCGAGCCGGTTATGTATGAAGGCAGGGAGATAGTGCCCATACAGTTTTTGAAGGCGCTTTTGCCCGATCCCGCATCGCTCGGACCCCGCACCGTCGGCAAGACCAATATAGGCTGCATATTCACGGGAGTAAAGGACGGCAAGGAGAAGTCCATATATATCTACAACGTCTGCGATCATCAGGAGTGCTATAAAGAGGTCGGCTCTCAGGCTATATCCTATACAACAGGCGTGCCGGCAATGATAGGCGCTATGCTTGTCATGAACGGAAAGTGGAGAAAGCCGGGAGTGTATAACCTTGAAGAGCTTGATCCCGATCCGTTCATGGATGCGCTCAACAAGTGGGGACTTCCTTGGGTTGTAGACGAAAACCCGACGTTGGTGGATTAAGATATGTTCATCGACGAGGTAAAAACGCCCTGCTACGTCATAGATGAGGATCTCATCGAGAAAAACCTCAAAATATTAAAGGGCGTCATGGATAGAACTGGTTGCAAAATACTCTTGGCACAAAAGGCATTCAGCGCATACGCCCTCTATCCCTTGATATCAAAATACCTCTGCGGCTGTGCTGCAAGCGGAATATACGAGGCAAGGCTGTGCCATACCAAGATGCCGAACAGGGAAAACCACATCTTTTCGCCGGCGTTCAAGGATGATGACATGGACGAAATCCTGCAAATTTGCGATCACATCGTGTTTAACTCGGTCAGACAGCTTGAGCTTTATGCCAAGCGTGCAAAATCCGCCGGCTTGCAGGTGGGGCTTAGGATAAACCCCGAAAAATCCACCCAGGAGGGTCACGCCATCTACGACCCATGCGCGCCCGGCAGCAGGCTCGGAACCACCGCAAAAGAGCTTGAGGAGGGGATAGCAAAAAATCCCGACCTCCTTTCGCTGATAGACGGACTGCATTTTCACACGTTGTGCGAGCAAAACTCCGATGCGCTTGAGCTGACGCTTGAGGCGGTGGAAGAAAAGTTCGGCAAGTACCTGCAAAAAATGAAGTGGATAAACTTCGGCGGCGGGCACCATATAACCCGCAGCGATTATGATATACCGCGGCTTGAGCGGTGCATACTGCGCATGAAAAACGCATACGGCGTGGAGGTTTATCTCGAACCCGGAGAAGCCGTTGCGCTGAACGCGGGATATCTTGTTACAACGGTGCTTGAAGTGCAGAATAAAGCGGCTCACACCGTCATCCTTGACACGTCCGCCGCGTGCCATATGCCTGATGTCATAGAAATGCCGTACCGCCCGCCGCTCATGGACAGCGGCGAGCCGAACGAAAAGGCATATACCTATACCTTCGGAGGACCTACCTGCCTTGCGGGAGACGTCATAGGAACATATTTTTTCGACCGTGAGCTGAAAGAAGGGGATAGGCTCGTCTTTTTGGATATGGCTATATACTCTATGGTTAAGAACAACACCTTTAACGGCATGCCTCTGCCCGATATTTATATAAAGCGGGGAGACGAGTGCAGCCTGTGGAAACGCTTCGGCTATGAGGATTTTGTGAGCAGGCTTTAAATTACGGCATAAATCAGTCCCATGCATACCTTGGGTGTGCATGGGACTGATTTTGTTTGTTTAGTTTTTATGCTTTTGCGCGTTTACGCTCTGACCTTTCCAACTACAACGGCCGCAGCAGAGATAAGAGCAATTGCGATCAAGGTTATAACTGCCTTGTCGCTTGAAGTACTGCTAACCGAATCGGAAGTGGTAAGGCTTATTCCGCCCTCTACAGGGTCTTCGATGACTATTTCTTCTCCCTCGTCAGGGGTCTCGGGGATGTCTACGTCGGGTACGTAGTCGGGATCAACAGCTCCGCATACTATGCACTTGCCGTCGAGGAAGCTGTGTCCGAGCTTGGGTATGATGTTGTTTGTAGAAAGGAGCTGTCCACATACAGAGCAGTACAGGTCGCCCGCATTTCCGTCAAGCTCGCATGTTGCGGGGATTACGTTCTTTACAGCCGGAGTGTGAGGTATAGTCGGGATGGGAGTGTTATCGGTCTTTGCTCCGCATCTCACGCAGACGTGGCACTGGTTTCCTAAGGTTGAGCATGTGGGCGCAACATCTACGACCCACTCTGTGCCGTACAGGTGTCCGCCGTAGTAGTCCTCACAAATAGTTGCTAATACCGTTTCAGTGCTTTCTCCGGTGATTCCGCTCTGATCGGTGTTTCCGTCGCCTGCAGCGCTCAAGCCGCTGTTCTTTTCGATATCATATGAGCAGTCGCTAAATGAACCTGAAACGCATGTTCCGGCAAAACCGCCGGCCGCATATTCAGAGGATATAGATGTTACAACGCCCGCCGAATGGCAGTTAGTTGCTGTCACGTTGTTAGTTTGATCTACGCTGTTGCCGACTTCACCGAAGAATCCGCCCACTTTAGGATTAAATCCGGTTACAGTGCTTGTTACGTCACCTATGCAAAACAGTTTATAAATACACCTGATTCTGTAAATCCCGCAAAACCGCCAAGCCTCCAGTCGTATCCGTTAACGTCTACATTCGCGAAGCAGTTAGTGAACACGGATGGCTCTGCGTAGAATCCGGTAGTGTATCCGACAAATCCGCCCTGTGACCAGCTGCCGTTCAAGGTTCCGGATGCCGAGCATCCCGTGTAGGTGGAACCGCCATCATTTCCGACAAAACCGCCGGTGTTGCTTGAGCCGGTTATAGTTATGTTTTCAGCATGGCAGTTTGTAACATTTGCCAAGCTGCGTATCCGATCATGCCTCCGACGTTGTTGTATCCGGTATAGCTGTCCGTTGTAATAGATCCGGACACTGTGATGTTCTCAAAGCTGATGGGATGATCTCTGTTTCCTGAAACGAATCCGACAAGAATTCCCGCATAACATTCCATGAGGCCCGAATCACATGTATAGATTGTTGCATTGGAAATGACAAGATTCTTCACGCCGACATTTGTGCCTGTTTGTATGCATCCGAAAAGTCCGGCGCTGTTTTTATCGGCGCTTTCATCGACATACATTCCGCTGATCACATGGTTTCCTCCATCAAAAGAGCCTGCAAACCATTTTTGTGTCGTAGCACCGGTATCATACCATATGGAAATTCCTATGGGCTTCCAACGGTGGGCGCTCAGGTCAATATCACTTGTGACAACGAAGTATGTATTGTCGTACGAGGTTCCTCCGTTCACGTCGTTGGCAAGCTTTGCAAGCTGCTCTGCGGTGGCAATCTGATAGGGGTCTTCCACGGTGCCGGAGCCTGCGTTGAAACTTTCCGCGGCGTAATTAGTCCAGATGTCCTCCGGAACAGGGTCAGCAAACGCTGTTACCGGCAGCAGTCCCAGACAAAGTGCAGCCGCTATCAGAACAGCTAAAATGTTTTTCTTCATACTTTACACCTCTTATACTTTAAAATGTCTTTGTCTTAAATGTGCTGCAGCACAGTGTTTAAGACTTGTGTAAATCCAAAAAAGCGCACCTGCCCCTTAAATCAGACAAAGCACGCCCTAAAAATTTGTGCAAAATTCGACTTGACAAGAAAGCGTGAAGCGGCTAAAGCTTGCTTGCTTGCTGTCATAATCATTCCTATCAATCTCCTTGCACATAATTTCATGTATATAACTATATCACGTAGCTCATGCATTTTCAATACTTTTTGCTATAGATCTCGTAAATTTTGCGTAAAAAGACCCCCGACGCATTAATATGGCGGCGGGGGACTGTGATTTTGTAAAAAATTATATTCTTGCTTCTCCGGTTTTTCTTGCGGCTTCTATGACTGCGGCTGCAACCACGCTTGCTATGCGCTTGTCGAGCGCGGTGGGGATTATGTTTTTCGCTGAAAGCTCCTCGTCCGGTATCAGCGATGCGAGTGCAAAGGACGCCGCAACCTTCATCTCCTCGTTTATGCTCTTAGCACGGCAGTCAAGCGCTCCTCTGAATATTCCCGGGAACGCAAGCACGTTGTTTATCTGATTCAGGAAGTCTGAGCGTCCCGTTCCGACAACCTCAGCTCCCGCCTCAAGCGCAAGATCCGGCATGATCTCAGGCGTAGGATTTGCCATCGCAAACACCACTGCGCCGTCCGCCATCGATGAAACCATTTCCTTAGAAACTATGTTCGGCGCGCTGACGCCTATAAACACATCTGCTCCGCGCATGGCGTCCGCAAGGCTGCCGTGCATGCATTCGTCGTTTGTGATTTTAGCCATTTCCATGTGCGCAGGGTTGAGGCTCGTGTCGTCACGAGAGAGTATTCCGAAGCGGTCAACCATGACAAGGTGTTTAAGTCCGAGGTTTATTAAGTGCCTGCCTATGGCTATTCCGGCAGAACCCGCGCCGTTTATGACAACCTTTACATCCGGAATGTTTTTCTTGACAACCTTTAGGGCGTTTATGAGGGCTGCGGCTACAACTATCGCCGTGCCGTGCTGGTCGTCGTGGAAGACCGGTATGTCGCATATTTCCTTGAGCTTTTTCTCCACCTCAAAGCAGCGCGGCGCGCTGATGTCCTC
>DDJI01000094.1:0-170 GCA_002338885.1 Ruminococcus sp. UBA1828
TTTATGAGGTTTAAGTTTTTGCAGTAGCAAAAAGGCTGCGTACCGATTATGCGGCAGTTTTCAAGTGTGAGGTTTTCGGAGTACCATGCAAGATACTCACCCTTTACAACGCTGTCTCTTACCGTGACGTTCTTTGAGTGCCAAAAAGCATCCTTGGTGTCGAAGGTGCA
>DDJI01000094.1:267-2915 GCA_002338885.1 Ruminococcus sp. UBA1828
GAGCGCATCATAAAATACTCGCTGACCGCTTTTGAGTTCAGCATCTGAACGTTTTTCACCGACCAGCCAAACTCCGGCGAATCTATATCGCAGTTATCTATGACCACATCCATGCATTCTCTTAAAGCTTTTATGCCGTGCATTTTTGTGTTTGATATTCTTATGTTTTCAGAGTACCAAAGCGCCGCCCTGCAAAGCGGTGTCATCTCAGTATCGTCAATCTTTAGATTCTTGTCATGCCAAAACGGATACCGAAGATTCATAAAGCAATGTTCAACCGACACATCACAGCACTCCTTAAACGCGCTTTCACCGTCCGCCGGACCGTCAAACGCGCAGTTTTTTACCGTGATGTCGCGCAACTCATACAGCGCTCTTTCCTCGTCGAACTGCTTATTCTCTATCAATGTCATTAAAATTCCTCGCTATAAAAATTAAAATTTGCGTAAATTTTCACTGCATGCCAAGCCGCCCGCACGAAAAACGCGCAGGGCGGTTTGATATGATTATTTTTTTATCTGTGATGCACAAGGCGAGATTACTCAGAAAGCTGCCTCTGGCTGGGAAGATTCATGAGTGCCCAATATGCCGACTTGAACTTGAGGTCTCTGTCTATGAGCAGAGGATGGTTTGTTCTGTTTGCAACGGGGTATCCGTTGAGCCACGTTGCGCCGTCGTTATAGCCCCAGAACACTACCGTATCCACAAGTCCCTCTTCTGCAAAGTCCATGAGCATGTTGAACAGCTCGCAGTACTTGTCATCAAACTGCTGCACAAACTCATCTGTCAGCTCTACCTCTGTGGACTCGTCGCCCCAGCTGTAGCACACGTTGTAANNCATACGAAGTCGGGGTTTATCTCCTTTAAGCCGGCAAGTATCTCTATGTTATCCCTTGCAAGCTCTATGTCGGTGTCGTAGCCTATATGCATCTGCAAACCGACTCCGTCAACAGGAACGCCCTCTTCAAGCATGGTTTTAACCATGTTGTACATTGTAATAGCCTTGTTTGTGTTTGTCTCAAGCGAATAGTCGTTGATTATAAGGCGTGCGTCAGGGTCTGCCTCATGCGCGGTTCTGAACGCTATTTCGATAAAGTCGTACTTATCGCCGTCGCCGTCGTAGTCGCCGACGATTTTAAGCCAATTAGAAAATCTCAAGCCGTAGCTGTCGTCGAGAACTTCGTTTACAACGTCCCACGTGTCTATTTTGCCCTTATAGCGGGACACTATGGTTGTTATATGCTCCTTCATTCTCTCTACCAGAACATCTGCACTTACCTCGTTGCCCTCGTCGTCATAGAAGAACCAGTCGGGGCACTGAGAATGCCACACAAGCGTATGGCCGCGGAGAATTTTATCGTTAGCCTCTCCGTATTCTACGAATTTATCGGTGCTCGTAAAATTATATGTATCCTCAGAGGGATGAATATGGTCGGGCTTTGTGTCATTCTCCATGGTAAACACGTTGAATTGCTTGGTGATCAGGTTGTACTGATTTGTGCCCTCTTCAAGGTCGCTCGGATTTATCGCGGCTCCTATGTTGAAGTAATCGGCGTACTCCTCATATAAAGACGGGGTATCCTCGTCGTATGCATATTCCGGCAGATCGTTTCCGGAATATTTTAAATCGCTTGCACAGGCAGTAAAGCTTCCCATAAGCACAGCGCAAGCCGTCAGAACTCCGGCAAATCTAATCATTTTCATATTATTCCTCCTTGGTTTTATATTTTAAGCAGACACAACTTATCAGATGTATCCGCCTGACGCACAATAATCCATGAGCAGCTCTGTGACACGGTAGTATATCATTATTCCCTCTTCCACGTCGTTAAACTGCAAATTCGCCTCTGTGAGCGCATCAGACACCGCCTCGACGGTCTCTGTGGGGATTATCTCTTTGTCCTTATTTTCTTCCCAGTAATCGGCCTTATATGAATACAAATCATAGTCCCACACCTGCGACGGAACGCATGCAATCGCCTCGGCAAGCGCCTGCTCATATTCCGTTCCTATAAGCTCCGAGGCATCGGAGTACAGGTAGTAAAAAGCATCAAGGTATCCGCTGTACCTGACAGCCGGACTGTCAGAATTAAAGCACGCCACCATTGCGACAAAGCTCGCCTCATCCTCCTGGATAACGCCCTTTAAGTGTGACAGCTCGTGACATATCGTACTTGGCTTTGATATATCCTGGGTATCTCGATTATATGTAGCTTCAAAGGCAAAGGGTATATAAAGTCCGATAATGCCCTGCTGAGACATGAAAAACGAAGAGTAAATCTTTTTGGGGTTGGGATAGTATCCCGAAAGCTGAGAGTACTCGTTTGAAATGTTTTTCATGGCGGTTTTGCATTCCTCGATGTAGCTCTCGTCAAGGACTATGTAACCGTCCTCTCCCCTTTCAAACTCATTGTAAAGCTCTGCAAGTCTTACGCTCACATCGCCTATTGTCTCGATTAAAAGCTCTTCTGTGTGCTCGGTCTCAGGAAAATACCTTGATGAAAAAGTCGAGCACTGATACATTATAAAGCAGTTAAACGTTTCGGTGGCAAACACATACGCGAGCGCCCACAAGACAACCCTCAGGCATGTTTTAGACACCTTCTTGACGAGCGGCTTGTTCTTGCGCTTGACAATCGAAAAGACAA
>DDJI01000094.1:2930-8298 GCA_002338885.1 Ruminococcus sp. UBA1828
AAACCCGCCGCAACGCCTGCTGCAATCATCAGCTCGCCTATCGAAAAGCTTACAAGCCCCGAAAGAAAGATAAAAGGCGTAGAAATTATGGGGTATATCTTTTGAACGTAAAAATCGGAAAAGCTTACGCTCAGCCTTGCAACAACGTTTGCAGCTATTGCAACGACAAATATTACAATTAAAACTATATCGGATTTTTTGAGCTTTAGTTTATTCATCAGTCCATTTTCTTATCTACATTTATAACAAAGTAGTATTTGCCGCTCTCACCGGAAAACTCTTCGGCGAGAATTTCCTTTATTTTGTCAATGTCGTACTTTTCGCCGAACGGCTCCACAAGGTCAAACAGCACGTTTGTATGCGTGGGTCCCTCGACAAGTCTGAAGTCGTGTATGAGTATATCGGGATTATACTTCTTTATTCCCTCAAGCGTCAAATCGTAAAGCCTGTGCCTTCTCGGGTTTGACACATCGACGGGATCCATATGTATAGTCAGGTCAATTCCGAGCTTTGCCTTTGCCTCTCGCTCTATGTTGTCTATTACGTCATGTATGTGAACTATGTTTCCCTTTGCGTCAAACTCGGCATGTATTGATGCAAACGTGGAACCGACGCCGTAGCTGTGAATAATAAGATCATGGTGTCCTATTATCTCTTCATGTCCGTCGAAAAGCTCATATATTGCGTCCACCTGTTCCTGCGTCGGCGGAGTGCCGAGCATATTGCTTATAGCCTCACGAACCATTCCGAAAGCAGACCATATTACAAACACAGACACCGCAAGTCCTACCCAGCCGTCTATATTTATGCTGAACGCCTGCATCACTATCATGCTCACAAGAACAGATGCGGTTGTTATGATGTCGTTTCTTGAATCCATAGCTGCGGCTTTAATTGCATCGGAGGATATGGATTTTGAAAAATCGAGGTATGTCAGCATCTGAATAAGCTTTAAGAGGATTGCCGCAGCGAGCACTGTGTACGTAGCTATGCTGATGTTGAGTTCCTGTGGCTGAATGATTTTATCTATAGAGCTTTTTGCAAACAGCGCTCCTATACACAAAACAAGTATCGCGACCAAAAGTGCAGTGATCTGTTCATACCTTGCGTGGCCGTACGGATGGTCTTTATCGGCGGGGCGGTTTGAAAGCTTAAAGCCCACCAGCGTAAATATTGACGAACCGGCGTCAGACAGGTTGTTAACTGCGTCCGCAATTATGGTTATACTGTTTGAAACCAAGCCTATAACAAGCTTTATAAAGAATAAAACCACGTTAGTGACTATTCCGAATGCGCCGGCAACAACTCCGTACCGTATTCTCACTGCCGGGTCGGAGACGTTTTTATAGTCTTTGATAAATAATTTTTTCAGCAAATTTACCCCAGCTTTCGCGCAATTACATTTATAAGTATATCATATTTTGCATGCAGATTGCAACAGCATATAATTGACACTGCGCAATCTTCGCAGCGCCTTACGCCTGCTCATCGAGCGTTAGCTCATATGCGGGCAGAAACTCATTTAAGAATATGTCTGCCTCCTTGAGTCCCATGCTTTTTATTGAGGCGAGGGTTTGTTTTTCTGCGTCGATGAAGTCGGTATTTCCCGAATTTCTCTCCTCTATGCACTTGATGAGCGCTGATATTTTATCTGCAAGCTTTACAAGCTTTAAAAGCTCCGCATCCTCGCATTTGAATATTTGCTCATAATCGTCGCGCATGTCGGCGGGTATCCTCGACAGAAGGTTTTCCACCGCTGCACTCTCCACCTCTTTATACGCACGGCTTATATCGCTGCTGAAATACTTGACCGGAGTCGGCAGGTCGCCTGTTATTATCTCCGGAACGTCGTGAAACACAGCTAAAACCGCAGCCCTGTCAGCATCCACGCATCCGCCGAGGCGGCGGTTATGTATCTCGCACAAAAGGTGAACTATTATCGCCGTATCCAAGGAATGTTCAGCTATGTTTTCGCTCCTTGAATTTCGCATAAGTCCCCAGCGGTTTATGTATTTCATCCTTGATGTGAGAGCAAAAAAGCTGCTTTCCGTCTTATCGCTCATGAATCGGAAACCTCCTCCGGCTTGGGGTCATATTCTTCGTTTTCTATTGCGTAATCTATTACCTTTGCATAAAAGTCCGCAGGGTTATCAACAATCTTATCGGCAAGCATGTTTGCCTGTTCTTCATCGGGCGCAAACAGCTTTAAATCCATCAGCACCACTTCTCCCTCCGTGCACACGCAGTTTACGGAGTAGCCTATTTTCATCTTCGAGACCGACACCTTGACATCGTTGTCGTTTTTGAGCTTTGCAAAGAATTTTAATCCCGCAGAGAGTATCCTGTCGCGAAAGCTCTTGGGGACAAGCGTTTTGAAGTCGTTTGCCCCTTCCCACGAAGCCGTGGATAAAACATAATACTTTTCTCCGTCGATCTCCTTTTCGAGGAGCATGCCCGTCTCAAGCATCTGAGCTACAACCTCTGAAAAGGTAAAGTAATTCACACCGCCGGCAGACGTCGCTATCTCTATGAGCTGNNAGAATATGACTCGCTATCTCTATGAGCTGGTTATGGGTTATAGGACGGTCGATTTGTCTTAGAAAATAGCATATAAGTATCTTTATAGCGTAGGAATCGTCGAGCGTCAGCCCCGACGGTATGTATTTATCGTAGTTTGCCATATTCTCTCCTTATATTGCATCTTTGAGTTTATATCTTTTTTATCTTTGCGAAGGTAGCCATTATTTTTTTAGTACCGACATCATCAAAAGATATTTCAAGCATGGTGTCGTTTGACATGGGAACAGCTTTTATTACCGTGCCGTCTCCGAAAACATTGTGGTGCACTCTATCTCCGATGCTAAAGCTTTGAGTGCTCTTAGCGGGGCGGTTTTCCTTTAAGCGCTCTATTTGCGATTGAAGTGAGGCGACGCGTCCCGAAGAATCGGAGTGCGAATGCTTGTCGGCGGTGTCAAGCGCGCTGCGCTCAGACTTTACATTAACCGTTTCAGAAGGAAGTTCCTCGACAAACCTTGACGGCTTGTTGAAGCTTGTCGAGCCAAACAGCATTCTTTGCTTTGCGCAGGAGAGGTAAAGCCTTTTTTTCGCCCTTGTTATGGCGACGTATGCAAGCCTTCTCTCCTCCTCTATGTCCTCTTCCGTGCCCATGCTCCTTGAGCTTGGGAAGATATTTTCCTCAAATCCCACGACAAACACGTTGTCAAACTCAAGTCCCTTAGCCGCATGGATTGTCATAAGTATAACGCTGTCGTCATCTTCGTTCATATCGTCTATATCGGTATAAAGAGATATCTCCTCCAAAAATCCGGACAGCGTCGGCTCTTCTGCGTTCTGAGAATAGTTTACCATAGTCGATTTAAGCTCTGATATATTTTCAATTCTCAAAGCGCCTTCTTCGCCCTGGGATTTTAAGTACTCAAGGTATCCCGATGCATCCAAAAGCTCATCCAAAAGCGAGTCAAGAGGTATGAGCGGCGCATGCTCCCTGAGTGTGTCGAACATGGAGGCAAGCGCGGTCATTTTTGACGCCGTCCTTGAAAGGAGCGGTATGTCGCCTGCCGTTCTCATGACTTGCAGCGGCGACTCGCCAAGGCTTACGGAGATTTGCTCCAACATGTCTACGCTCGTCTGACCTATTCCCCTTTTCGGCTCGTTTATTATTCTTTTAAGCCTGAGAATGTCGTTTTCGTTATTTATGACTGACAGGTATGATATTATGTCCTTTATTTCCTTGCGCTCATAGAACCTTACGCCGCCTATGACTTTATAGGGTATTCCGCTTGCGACGAACGCGCGCTCTATGGAGTTTGACTGCGCGTTCATACGGTAAAGCACTGCGTTTTGAGAATACTTTCCGCCGCTTTTCACGCTTTTGAGTATGGTTTCGGCTACAAATCTCGCCTCGCCCTGTTCTGTTGCGGCTTTATACAGGACAACTTTTTCGCCGTCGCCCGCATCTGTCCAAAGATTTTTGCCTTTTCTGCCCTTATTGTGCTTAATCACCTCATTAGCGCTGGTGAGTATGTTCTGAGTCGAGCGGTAATTTTGTTCAAGGCGTATTACCTTTGCGTTTTCGTACTGGTTTTCAAACGAGAGGATGTTTTCTATAGTTGCTCCTCTAAAGCGGTATATGCTCTGGTCGTCATCTCCGACGACGCATATATTTTTGCGCTTTGCACACAAAAGTGCGACGAGCTTGTACTGAACCATGTTTGTGTCCTGATACTCGTCAACAAGCACGTATTTATACAAATTCTGATAGTGGTCAAGGACATCCGGATACTCTTCAAACAGCTTTACGGTGAGAAGTATGATGTCGTCAAAATCGACGGCGTTTGCAGCCTCAAGTCTCTTTTGATAGCCTGAGTACACCTTTGCTATCACCTGTTTTCTGTAGTCCCCGCTTGCAAGGCGTTCATACTCCTGCGGCCACACCTGTGCTTCCTTTGCGTGGGAAATCTCCGAAAGAACAGATTTCGGCGTAAACATCTTGTCCGATATATTCATATCTGACAAACAGGCTTTGATAAGCCTAACCGAGTCATCGGTATCGTATATAGTAAAGTTGGACTGATAACCTAAGTGTTCAATCTCACGTCTTAATATTCTGACGCAGGCGGAGTGAAACGTCGCGGCGGTTATTCCGGCGGCGTTTTCGCCGAGCATGTTTTCAAGTCTTTGTTTAAGCTCGCCCGCAGCTTTATTTGTAAACGTTATCGCGAGTATATTCCACGGGTTTACGCAGTCTACCGCGACAATCTGCTTGAGTCTTGCGCTGTCATCAGTCAAACCGTTTGCGTAGTCTGAGAGAAATTGTTCGTCCTCGGGATTTACGCTGTACCGTGCGGTATCATAGTATGCGTTTCCGAAATAAATCATGTTTGCAACTCTGTTTACAAGCACGGTTGTCTTGCCGCTTCCGGCTCCCGCAAGTATTAAAACAGGCCCGTTCACGGTAAACACCGCTTCACGCTGTTTATCGTTAAGCCCACTGAAATATTTAGAAAGCGCTCTTTGCTTGAGCGTCATAAATTCTTTATCGGTCACATAAATGCCCCCCTTAACTCATACGACTAAGTATATCATAGAATTCTGAAAAATAAAATAGCAATTATTCTTTTCTTAAATCTTACATAATACTATAGACACCGGCTTGATATATGGTGTATACTTGTTTTGTGTGCGACACTGACATTTATAAAGGAGGAATTTGATTGAAACTTTTCCCTGACAAGAAGTACAACAAAATATTTATGTACTGCTTCTCGTTTACGATAATAACATTGCTCATCATCACCATTTTGTTTCGGTGGGATGTGACGAGAAACATCATATCAAAAAGCAAACA
>DDJI01000061.1 GCA_002338885.1 Ruminococcus sp. UBA1828
GTCGGCATTGGATAAGTCGGCACCGCTCAAGTCGGCACAGTACAAGTCGGCGTCGCTCAAGTCGGCGTCGCTCAAATCTGCTATTTTACCATCAGGCTCATCGTTTAACCATTTTGCATGCAGTTTAAGTATTTTGCTAAGTTCTTGTGCATTCAATTTACGATCCTCCTTCCTCAATCCCAAAGAGCTTGTCCAAAAGCTTTTGCAGCTTTGGATGCCTCGGCAGCACCTCATCTACAAGCCAAGCACCAGCGCAAAGTGCCGCCCATCCGCCTATTATCCACGGCAGCCAAGGTATCAACTCGTTAAGCATCTTTGGCAGCTCCTTTTGCATCAGGGTTTGCCGCCTTGCAGGCGGTGCTGTCATCGTTAAGCCGCTTGAGTGCTCGCGCAAGCTCATGAGACAAGCGCTCAGCTATAGTCTTTGCCACAACCACTGACGTTTCCGGACGGTAATCTTTTGGAGACAGCTGGAAGTAGTCGAAGTAATCTTGCACGTGCAGCTTGCCTTTCTTGCCGAGTCTGTCGCCCTGTCTACGCTTAATCTGCATGATGATTTGTGACGCTTGGCTGCCATCAACATTAAACAGCTCGGCAACATCTTTGGTCGACAGGCATTCTTTTGCGAACATCCGTTCTCGCTCTTCATAAGTCACTTTTCATTCCTCCTTGAAGTCGTATCATTAAAGTTATGCAGACTTTTCGCTTTTGCTCATGAACGTGTCTAATGGCACGCCAAGCACAGCACAAATTGAAAAATATTCTTCCGCCGTGATCTTGCGATCGCCTCGCATCATAGAGCAAAACGTCGTAGGCTTAATATGTGCTTTCTCTGCAACAGCACCGAACTTTAACCCTGATTTTACAATATATTCTCTTATTTTTACTGACACCACTTATGTCACCTCCCATCATTAACAACAGTATTGCTGTGCTAAGATAAGTATACAACAGTAAATCTGTTGTGTCAATAGTTTTGCGACATAAACTTCAGATTTACTGATATTTTTATTGATTTCAGATGCGATATGATGTATAATACGGTTATAGACTTTAAGGAGGTAATTATGACGCCATTTAAAGATGAAATAGCCAAAAACCTTTTATATTACAGAAAAAAAGCTGGACTTACGCAGAAACAGCTGGCAGAAATGCTTGGTGTAAAAAGTTCTTCCGTGTCAAATTGGGAGACCGGACTAAACTCCATTGACATTGAAAATCTTATCAATGCATGTAATATATTCGGGATTACGCTTAATGATGTTTATGGTAAATACACTCACGAAGGTTTAACCGAGCATGAAACGCTATTGGTTAACGCATACCGTTCAAACCCGTCGATGCAGCCGGCAGTAGACAAACTGCTCGGCATAGAAGACGCAGAAGAGCCTGTGAGGCATGAACCGGCCATCAGCGATGATGTTGCCGAAACGGTTAAAAACTTGGACAGAGCCGCTCAGGATTCCANNATTCCAAGTCTTTATATAAAAAATAACGTGTATCCTCCCGCCCCAAGGTGGGAAAATACACGTTACGATTACATATTATTTTTTGTAGGGGGATATTACATGAAAAGGATAATAGCTATGCTTATATGTGCCGGACTGCTTCTGACAGCTTGCGCTTCCTCCGATGACGGCGGCAGCAGTCAAAGCGAAACGTTAGCGGCTCAAGCTGAAACAACGGTTGACATATCAAGCGATGGTACCGATTATATCGAAATAGCATACGTTGATGTGCCGGACGGATTGAAACAGTACTCTTCATTTGAAGAGTACCTTGACACTTATCAAAATATCGATTTGCAAGAACTGGAGCACCCAGAAAACGCCATAATAGAACTATGCCTGCTGCTACCTGTGTCATCTGAGAATGTAGATTTGTCATCATGGGACAGTGACGGCTCTGCGTATTATTATACATACGATACCGTATTTCAAATTTACTCATACATAGCCTTGCAAAAAGGCCGTGACTTTGATGTGAATAGCCACGTAGGCAGGATTGATGATTACTACAGCTTTGTATCAAGTGCTTTCTCTCTTAATCCCGATATTAACGATGACTATGTTTTAGATGATTCAGAGGCATTAGATGTCGCCTATAACGTTTGTAAAAAAATCCTCGAAAACTTTGAAGGAGCATCGCTTACACTGGGCTACGGGATTGAAGAATACAGTCCTGATGCGTTAGATACCATATACGAAAATTGGAGCAACGACTCCGTGTTCTACGTCAACATTTTTTTAAACCATCCAAACGATAAAGGAAAAGTCGAAATCTCGGTCGGATACAGCGCAGGATTTGAAGTTACTGTGCGTTATACAGAGTCATATACGGTGGAATAGGGTAATAGGATGAGGCGACTATCTATGGATAATGAGATAAACAGTATCATTGGCTTTGGCGCCGGTGCTAACAATAGCTGAGTAATTTTTTGGAGGCTCTCATGCAAGAAAAGAAATACTATATAAGCTCGACAAAATATGCTATACAGGAGCGGCAGACCAAAAAGCACGGACGAGTTTATGATGTAGTTTTTAGAATTACAGACGAGCAGGGCGTTACCAAGCAAAAGAGGCTGTCCGGATACAAAAGCAAGGCTGCTGCGAAAGACGCGTACACAATTTTTATAACTGAAAATTGCACGCTTCTTAAAAACAACCCGCTCAAAAAACGGCCGACGCAAACCTACAGAAAAACCGTTTCCGAGCTTTTGCCCTTGTACATGGCGGCGATGCAGACACAAAACAAGTACAGTTCGCTTATTGACAAGCGCACAATTTACAACCAATTTCTTTTGCCAGAGCTTGGCGAATTGACACCTGACCAGCTCACACGAGAGCGCCTGTATCAATGGCAGGACTGGTTGTGGGCGCAGAAAAATCCGAGAACCGGCGAGCCGTTTTCTGACGCATATACGCGAAAAGCACGCGGTCACGTTTCGTCTTTTCTCTCATGGATAGAATCACGATATGGCGTTCCAAACTGCTTGAGCAGCGTCAAGGTCCCGCGCCGGCGCACGCCAAAGACCCGCATGCAGTTTTGGACGCGCGAAGAGTTTGACAAGTTTATCAAGTCTGTAGACGATCCTATGTATCACGCTCTCTTTATGACCCTATTTTTCACAGGTCGAAGGAAGGGAGAAGTATTGGCGCTCACCCCCGATGACGTGCACGAAAACTACATTGAGTTTTCAAAATCCGTGACGTTTAAAACCGCAGATAGCTCAACATTCAGCATCATATCGACCAAGGCGGACAAAACTTATACTACGCCAATATGTGCACCGCTCAAGGCGGAGTTGTCATCATATGTCCCGATGGCTCCGTTTTATTTTGGCGGAGACAGACCTGTTCCCCAAAATACGCTCAGGAACCGGTTCAAATCGTATATAAAAAAGGCGGGAGTTAAACCGATACGTATCCACGATCTCCGGCACAGCTTTGTCTCGATGATTATCCACGGCGGGGCAAACATGCTGATTGTCGCCGACTTGATCGGAGATACCGTTGACCAGGTCACTAAGACGTACGGCCACATGTACGATGAGGACAAGCAAGCGATCATCGGTGCGATTAAGTAGGATTACTCTTAAAAATTAGTCACAAATTTAGTCACACTCCGAGTTATTTCGGAGCATTTTA
>DDJI01000063.1 GCA_002338885.1 Ruminococcus sp. UBA1828
CCCCGCTGTCCCGCAGATTCAATGCATGCGCATGTCCCTGACTGCCGTAGCCGATAATCGCCACAGTCTTATCCTTTAAAAGTGTCAAATCACAATCCTGTTCATAAAAAATAGCTGCCATAATGATTAGCCCTCCTCAAATTTGTTATATTGATCGATTTGTTTGCTTCCTCTCTCCAGAGCCGTAATACCCGTTCTGACGAACTCCTTGATCACGCCATAGTTATCGAGAAGTGCGATAAACTCCCGCACTTTACTGGAATCTCCGGTGATCTCGATCACTAAGGATCTCGGTGCCACGTCTACAATCTTTCCTCGGAAGATATCCACAAACTGAATGATTTCCGCTCGGTTCTGGGGATTGGCCTCCACCTTCACCAGCGCAATTTCACGAAATACCGCGCGCTCCGGATGCAGCTCGATCACCTTAATGACATCCACCAGCTTATTCACCTGTTTCTTGATCTGCTCCAGCGCCTGCCGGTCTGCCGTCACGGTCACCGTCATACGTGAAATCTTGGAATCCTGTGTCTCCCCAACAGTCAAGCTGTCGATATTGAAGCCACGCCTGCTGAACAATCCGGCCACTCTGGCCAATACGCCAGGATTGTTTTCCACCAGGATGGACAGTACCGTAGACTGATTCTCCATCCATTCACCTCCTACATCCGTTTTCGTCGGAACCGCAATATACACAAAGCCCCGTCCCAGACACATGTGTCTAAAAGGGACGAGGCTTATTCCACGCGGTACCACCCTACTTGCCTGCTATGCAGGCCTCTCATTACGCACTGATTCGTGCCGCCTGTAACGGGAGCTCCCGGCAATGCCTACTACATTCAGCATTGCAACTCCGGAGTGAGTCCAAAAACAGTTCCCGACCGATTTGCACCAAACATCGGCTCTCTGTACGCGGATGGCTGTTCAGGAATGTCTCCATCTTCGCATTTCACATATATACTAGAGAGAAGAATGAAAACCTCTCCAGATTAAACTCATTATAATCGTTTCCCTGAATGCTGTCAAGCATTTTTTTATTTTTTTTACGATTTCCCAAAGTTTTTTCGCCTAAGCCTCTTCCGAAAGCATCAATAGCTCAGAACTTACGTCTTTACTTCTCTCAGCAGGAGCACATGGTTTCAAAAAAAGCTTGCAGAAAAACGAGCCTTCGTTTTTCCACAAGCTTCTTTTATCCGTCCGATCTATCTCGCGACCGCCCGCGTTCCTATTGAGGAACCAAAATGGAAAGGACGCGCGTAAGCACAACTCCCTTACGACACGTCCAACCAAATTCATCAATTATACTTTCTCTTGCGAGCTGCCTCAGACTTCTTCTTACGCTTTACACTGGGCTTCTCGTAATGCTCTCTCTTGCGCACCTCGGCAATAACACCGTCTCTTGCGCAGGATCTCTTGAAGCGCTTGAGCGCGGTCTCCAGCGATTCATTTTTACCGACACGTACTTCTGCCATTTACTGTTCCCTCCCTTTGCCGCATGGGCAGAGGATTTTACATTAGTCATTAATGTAACTAACGTTTATTATACGTCTGCCTAAACAATTAGTCAATAGTAATTTTAAATTTTCATAAACATTTATTTGCCCGATTATTTGTCCGCAGCTAAGTGAAAAGCTTTAAACTGCTTATCTTGCGGCTTTACCTGACGACTATGTTTACAAGCTTGTCTTTTACGTAGATTTCTTTTACAATTGTCTTTCCGTCAAGCTCTGCTGCAATCTTCTGGTTCTTCTTTACAAGCTCCAAGACCTCATCCTGAGCAGCATCTGCGGATATGACAGCCCTGTCCTTGAGTTTTCCGTTTATCTGGACGGCAATTTCTATCTCGTCGTCCTTGCACATGGATTCATCGAACTCCGGCCACTTTGCGTCATGGATATATCCGCCGAAGCCGCAGTTTTGATACATTTCCTCTGTTATATGCGGTGCAAACGGATAAAGCATTATCAAAAAGTCCTTAAGCTCTCCGCGGCTTATCGAACCGTCCTGATAGAAATCGTTGAGTATTGTCATCATGGCAGCTATGGCGGTATTGAACTTCATGCCGTCTATATCTGCGCTGACCTTCTTTATCAGCTTATGCATCTTCGAGGCGAAGTGCGGTCTGTAGCCCTCGTCATCTGTAAGCATATCAGCCAAAGACCATACTCTGTCCAAAAATCTCTTGCAGCCCTTGACGCTTGAGTCGCTCCACGGGGCAGCCTTTTCATAATCGCCCATAAACAAAGCGTAAACTCTGAGCACGTCCGCGCCGTAAGCCTTTATAACATCGAGCGGATCGATTACATTGCCCTTGGATTTGCTCATCTTCTCGCCGTCGGGTCCGAGTATCAATCCCTGAGCGGTGCGCTTCATGTACGGCTCATCGGTATTCACAACGCCGATATCGTAAAGGAAGTGGTGCCAGAACCGGGAATAGATCATATGTCTGGTCACATGCTCCATGCCGCCGTTGTACCAATCTACCGGCATCCAATACTCCAAAGACTCCTTAGACGCAAGCTCTTTATCGTTATGCGGGTCGCAATATCTGAGGTAATACCACGACGATCCTGCCCACTGAGGCATTGTATCGGTTTCTCTCTTTGCGGGCGCTCCGCACTTGGGGCACTTGCAATTTACGAAGGAGTCAATCTTGGCAAGCGGGCTTTCGCCGTCCGATCCGGGTACAAAGTTTTCAACCTCGGGAAGTTTCAGCGGCAGCTCGTCATACGGCACCGCAACCATGCCGCAGTGCTCGCAGTAGATAATAGGTATAGGCTCGCCCCAATATCTTTGACGGTTGAACGCCCAGTCTTTCATTTTATACTGAACGCCCTTTTCGCCTATTCCCTTTTGCTCAAGGTACTCAAGCATCTTTTCGATAGAGTCCTTTTTATTTGTCATTCCGTTCAGCACTCCGGAGTTGACCATCTCGCCGTCGCCGGTATACGCCTCCTTTGAGATGTCTCCGCCCTTGATGACCTCGATAATATCTATGCCGAACTTCTTTGCAAACTCATAGTCACGCTGATCATGCGCAGGAACAGCCATGATAGCGCCCGTTCCGTATCCCATCATGACGTAATCGGATATGTACACGGGTATTTCCTTGCCGTTTACGGGGTTGATTGCGGTAAGTCCGTCTATTTTCACGCCCGTCTTGTCCTTGACAAGCTGAGTTCTTTCAAACTCCGTCTTTTTAGCACACTCGGCTCTATATGCAGATATTTCATCCATGTTGGATATCATGCTGCTGTTTTCATCTATTATGGGATGCTCAGGAGCAATGACCATGAACGTTACACCGTAAAGCGTGTCGGGACGGGTGGTGTATATTCTGAGCTTTTCGGACAAGCCCTTTATCTCAAAGTTTACAAACGCACCGGTGGACTTTCCTATCCAGTTTTCCTGCTGAAGCTTTATATTCGGGAGGTAGTCAACCTCCTTGAGTCCCTCCAAAAGTCTGTCGCAGTATGCGGTGATTCTTAAATACCACACGTCCTTTGACTTTTGAATTATATCGCTGTGGCATATGTCGCATTTTCCGCCCTGGGAATCTTCGTTTGAAAGGACAACCTTGCAGCTCGGGCAGTAGTTTACAAGCGTCTTATCCCTGAAAGCAAGTCCGTGCTCGAACATCTTCAGGAAAATCCACTGCGTCCACTTATAATATTCCGGGTCGGTTGTATCTATAGTTCTCGACCAGTCAAAAGCAAATCCCACTTTTTTGAGCTGCTCGGAAAAATACTTTATGTTCATATCCGTGGATATCCTGGGGTGGATGCCTGTCTTAATGGCATAGTTTTCTGCGGGAAGTCCGAAGGCGTCAAAGCCTATCGGGAAAAGCACGTTATATCCTTCGAGTCTTTTCTTTCTGCCTATTACCTCAAGACCGGAGTACGCCTTTATATGTCCTACATGCATGCCCGCTCCGGAAGGGTAAGGAAACTCTACGAGCGCATAAAACTTCTTCTTCGACGGGTCTATGTGCGCCTCAAAAGTGCCGTTATCCTCCCAAAACTTTTGCCATTTGTTCTCCACGGCTTCAAAGTTATATTTCATCTGTACCAGTCCTTTAAACAACAAAATGATTTATCATTATATCACATTAAAGTGCTTATGTCAACCGCTTCGCCGTCGCTCCACAGTTTTTCAAGCGCATAATCTTTTCTTGCATCCTTATAGAAAACATGAACTATGATGTCGCCGTAATCCATTGCTATCCAGCTTGCGCCGTCAAAGCCCTCAATATGGTCGGGCTTTACACCCTTTTCGCCGAGCTTAAACTCTACTTCATCTGCAAGTCCTCTTGTGTGGGTGGTGGACGTTCCGTTGGCTATAACGAAATAATCCGCTATAATCGTGAGGTCGCCTATGCGAATTATGCGGATGTCTTCCGCCTTCTTTGAGTCAAGCGCCTTGACTATCTCGGTGAGCTTTTCTTTTTGCGTCATGTTATCACTTTCCTTTATGTTAAAATTTGTCTTATATTTACGGCAACGCCGTCAAAGCTGTCCAAAACTCCGTCATAATTTTTAAATCCGAGTTCATCCGCAGGGACTTCAACGTCCTTTACACGAAAATGCTCGTTCAGAACCTGCGCAAGCTGCTCTTTATCGGCGGCAAACACTCCCGAAAGCGCCTGTCCCGGGAACANNATCGGTTTTATCCATATTGACGCTGTTAAACAGGTTTACAAGCTCTATCATCTCATTTATGTCGGCGTCTGATTTAACCTCGTTCACGATTATGTCCAAGAGTTTTGAAAACCACGTTGCCCCGCCCATGCGGTCAAGCGTATCGAGTGCAGAGGCAAAAAACTGTCTGTAGGCAAGCGCGCTGTCAAGTCTGTTTTCCGAATATGCCGCGCCGTCGTTTGCAAGCATCTGAGCTACGCTTCCGGTGAGCTTTCTCTTTCCGTCCGAGAGAGTATACTTGCCTAAGTTCACCGGCTTATCAACATCAATCGAAACTCCGCCGACTGCGCTGACGCAATCGGACAGCGCCTGAGTGTCCATTTCGGCGCTCACGTCGATTTTTATCATCAGCGCATGGCTGACTATATCTCGGTAAACACCCGTTTCATACGCCTGCTCAAGCGTGCCGGAAAAATCATCGACTTCAAGCTCCGCCGACACCGGTATCTCCACGACATCAAGGGTGTGCTTGTCAACATCAAAGCACATCAGATGTGCACGGCAGAGCTGTCCCGAATCGGTGAGTGAAAGCAAAACGTTTTTCTTTGATGTGACAGTGTCAAAGCTGTAACCCATAGATGCATATCTGACATAGTCGGGCTCGCTTTGCGTCATCTGCGCATGTCTTTTGCCTGCGTTTGCCGCCATGCTCAGCACGACATACGTCACCGTGCCGGACATGACGCAGCACACCGCAGTTATAAGTGCAAGCTTTCTTTTAAACTTTGAACTTAGCTGCTTTTTCGTTTCCGGCGTCTTTGAGCGTAGCTGTCTTTTCG
>DDJI01000109.1 GCA_002338885.1 Ruminococcus sp. UBA1828
TAAGCTTTTAGACTTTCTGACGGAGGCCGTGTATGAGCACAGGCTTTCTTCGGAGTACAGAACCGCCGCAGAGGCGCTTGCATACTGGAGAAACGAAAACCCTACAATCACAAGATACCAAAAGCTTTTGTACACGATATCTGGCAGGGCTGTACCGGACAACTACTCCGCAAATTACAAGCTCGCATCAAACGTCTACTTCAGATTTGTCACCCAGACGGTGCAGTACCTATTGGGAAACGGCGCGCTGTTTGACAACCCGAGCACTAAAAAGCGCCTCGGCGGGGATGAATTTGACTTAAAGCTTCAGCTTGCGCTGACAAAAGCGCTGAACGGCGGAGTGTCCTTCGGATTCATGAACTACAACAAGCTTGAGGTGTTCGGAATAACGGAGTTTATGCCGCTTTACGATGAGGAAAACGGAGCTTTGGCAGCCGGAATACGCTTTTGGCAGATAGACAGCGACAAGCCGCTGCGCCTGACGCTTTACGAGTCGGACGGTTACACGGAGTACATACAAAGAAAGGACGGCTCAAAGCCGGAGGTTATGTGCCCTAAGAGGGCGTACAAGCAAAACGTCATCGTCACGGGCATAGACGGCAGGAGCTGCTACGAGGGCGAAAACTATCCCGGGTTCCCCATAATACCGCTCTATTCGCCTCGCAGGCAGTCAAGCATAGTCGGATTCAGAAGGCAGATTGACTGCTACGACCTGATAGAGTCGGGGTTTGCAAACGATATCGACGACGCATCCATGATATACTGGACAATTTCAAACGCCGGCGGAATGGATGATATAGACCTTGCTAAGTTTGTCGAGCACATGAAAACCGTCAAGGCGGCGGTTGTGGATGACGACGGGGCAAAAGCCGAGGCACATACGACAGATGTTCCGTACGAAAGCAGAGAAGCTATGCTCACAAGACTTGAGACGGAGATGTACCGTGATTTCATGGTGCTCAACAACAGCATGATTTCCGGCGGATCGAGCACGGCCACCGCAATAAAGGCGGCATACGAGCCTATGAACCTGTATTCAAACCTGCTCGAGTCCTGCGTTTTGGAGTTTGTCGGCAAGCTCTTAGCGCTTTTAGAGATAGATGACAGATGCACCTTCAAGCGCGACAGCATAGTAAACGAGCTTGAAAAGGCGAGAACGGTTCAGACGAAGGTGTCAACCGCGCTGATGCTCAAAGGCGTGTTTGACGACGAAACTATCATAAGGCTTTGCGCGCAGGCGCTTGAGCTGAGCGATGAGGACGCACAAAGGATAATAGAGTGTCGGGAGCACTCAAACGTTGAGTGGACTGACGCAGAAACCGGCGGCGATGCATAAATAAAACCGCCGAAACGCTTTGATATTTTGCATCCCGAAAAACTCGCTGCACTTTCGGGTGTGAAATATATATTTGCACGGGGCGCAAAGAAACCCGCCCCATGAAAACAGGACAATTGAAAGGAGAAACTATGGCGCTTACAAGAAAGATGCTCAAGGAAATGGGCATACAGGAGGATAACATCGAAAAAATCATCATGGCACATTCCGAAACGGTGGATGCGCTTAAAAAGTTTAAAACCGATTCGGAACGCTTGGCTTCTGTGGAAGAGGAGCTAAGCGCTGCAAAAAGCGAGCTGTCTGAGGACTACAAGTCAAAGTATGAGGAGCTTAAAAACAGCTTTGATTCATACAGGCTCGGGGTCGAGGCGGACGCCTCAAGGCGTAAAAAGGAGCAGGCGTATAAAAAGCTGCTCACCGCCTGCGGAGTCATAGACGACTGCGTAGATTCGATACTTAAAGTCACAGACCTTGACGGCGTGGAGCTTGACCAAAGCGGCGAGGTTTTAAACGCCGATGCTGCAAAGGACAGCATACAAAGAAACTGGGCGGCGTTCATACCAAAAGTGACCACCACGGGAGCAGAGACTGCAACGCCTCCTGTCAAAACAACAGAAAGGATTTTCACAAGAGACGACATAAGAAAAATGTCCCTCAGGGAAATCAACGACAACTACGCCGCGATCATAAGATCAATAGGCGCGCGGGAATGACTTCCGCCGAATAACTGAAAAGAAAGGACAATTTACACATGGCAGTTACAACATTTATACCGGAGCTTTGGAGCGCAAGGCTTCTTAATGCCCTCGAAAAGACTCACGTTGCCGCAAATTTGGTCAACAGAGACTACGAAGGCGAAATCAAAAAGCAGGGCGACACCGTCCACATCAACTCAATCGGCAACGTCACCGTCAAGGATTACACAAGAAACACAAATATCGCCGATCCGGAGACGCTTTCCACAACCGACCAGACGCTCACGATATCTCAAGCAAAGTACTTCAACTTCCAGATAGACGACGTCGATGCGGCTCAGGCTGCGGGCGACATCATGGACAAGGCGATGCTGAGAAGCGCGTATGCCTTAAACGACATAGCGGACGCATACATCTTAGGCGTGCTTGCCGACGGCGTGGACTCCGAAAACATTATCGGCTCGTCTACGGCAGTGACCCTTACAAAGGACAATATTTATGAGAACATCGTAAATCTGAGGCTCCTTATGGACAAGCAGAACGTACCCACCGAGGGCAGAACGCTTGTAATTCCGCCCGAGGCGTATGCGCTTTTGCTCCAGGATGCAAGATTTACCGGCAACGGCGGAGCAATGAGCGAGCAGGCGGTGAGAAACGGCTACATAGGAAGTGTTGCGGGATTTGAAATTTACGAGTCCAACAACTGCGTAAACTCTTCCGGAACGTACACCATCACCGCACAGGTCAGAAGTGCGTGCACCTTTGCCGAGCAGATAGTCGAAACCGGAGCATACCGCCCCGAAAAGAGATTTGCGGACGCCGTAAAGGGACTGCACGTTTACGGCGCAAAGGTGACTGACGGCAAGCAGATTGCCGCCATCAAGTGCAAGTTTTAATCTGATTTAATTTTTGATATTTAGCTGAGCGAAGGAGGCGGCAGGCGCCTGAAAGTCGATCGGATTACGAAAGTGTTTGAGTCAGCTGCTGCCTGTGCGCCTCGCTTCGATTGTTTAGCGAAAGGCAAGATATGATTAACACAATATGCAAGCATATAAGAAACTTTTTTGAATACCGGACGGTGGAGGGCGAGTATACGATTGAAAACGGTANNACGGCTCGCTTTCGCCATCTGATTTTTTGAGCGGCGGCGACATGTATCTGATAAGAGGCAGCCGCAAAAATGACGGCGTTCACACTCATCCTGCGCAGGATCTTTCGGATGAGACTTTTTGCGGCTCGGTAAGCGTAATGGCAGTGCCGAAGGAGTTTTTGGAGCTTGTCGAGGATATAGAGCAGTACTGCGCCGAAGAAGGCTCTGACCCGTCTCCGTACATAAGCGAGAGCTTCGGGGGATACTCATATACCAGACTTTCAAACGAGGACGGGCAGGGCGTTCCGTGGCAGAGGGCGTTTCGGACGCAGCTTGACCTTTGGAGGAAGATATGAACTCGGCGGGCAAAAGCCTCGTAGAGCTTATGTCCGTCAAAGCGTGCGAGGTTGTAAAAACGCAGACAAGGGACGAAGAGGGAAACATACTAAGCAGCTATTCGCCCGGCAGGGAGTTTGACGCTGCTTTTGTCTTAAAAAGCTCCGCCGACTCTCAAAGCGCAGACGGAAGAATCCCTCAGGATACCTACACGGTGACCGTTCCGGCGGATGTAATACTGCCGCACTATGCGCTTATAAAGAGGCTTGACAGCGGCAAGGTGTATAGAATATCCGCCATGGCAAGCATGGCTGCCCCGAGCTGCGCAAGCTTCAGCTTCAGGCAGTATGTCGCCAAAGAACTTCAGCCGTACGACGACGGACAGGAGGACGGTGAATGAGCATGCCGAACACAAAATCACAAAAGGCTGCGCTGTATGAGTTTTTCAGCTCCTTCGGAATACCCGCATATGAGGAAATGGGGCTTTTAAAAAGACCCGAGCTGCCCTATATGACATATCAGGACGTGACGGGGCGGTATTGGGACGGCGAGATTGCGGCACATGCGCAGATCTGGTATCAAACCCGCGGTGACATGTCGGGGGCGGACAGCATTGCAAAGCTCATTTCGGAGCGAATAGGCACGTCTGGCTGTATAATCGGCTGCGACGGCGGAGGAATACTTATAAAGCGTTCAAAGACAAAGGCGTTTTCGCAAAAGCTCACGGACAAAACCGATATCGACCTTGACGGCAGGCAGATAAACCTCTTGCTTGAGTTTTTGGTCGTGTGAATGCGAACACGTCTGAATTTATAAGGGGGAAAATGCTTGGGCAAATACACACTGATTCCGGAAAACACTTTTTCAAGGCTTGTGCTCGGCACGGGAGTGCTTGCACTTGCGTTTGACACGGACAGCGGCGAGCTTGACGAAGATGATATTTTGGGCGCGACGACAGGCAAAACCGAATTTTGCGCACTTCCGCACTATACGGACATGGCTGACAAGTCGCAAAACTGCCCTAAAAACGTCGCAGGACTTAAAAGGCTCGACTACTGGGAGGCAAAGCTGAGCGGAACTATGGTGAGCGCAGCCGCAGACACCTTAAAAAAGCTTGCGGGTGCGGCAAGCGTCACATCGGAATGCATAAGTGCGCAGAAAAAGCTCACCGACGCATGTTTTGGCGACCTGTGGCTGATAGCGGATTACTCCGATGTAACATCAGGCACGGACGCGGGCTACATAGCCGTAAAGCTGAAAAATGCCCTCAACACTTCGGGCGTTGACCTTGAGCTTTCAAACGGCTCTAAGGGCGAGTTTGCGTTTTCGTTTTTGGCGCACTCTGACGTTTCAAGCCCGCAAACTCCGCCGTATGAAATATACATTCATAACGGGCAGACGTGAGCGTAAACGAGGAGGTATATAGATGAACAGCATAAGCATATCGGACGGAACAGACACTGTCACGCTGCTGTCCGAAATAGAATTTTCATTGCAGCCGTCATGGATAGGCTCTACCTCCGTAACCGCCGGAGGGAAAACCGTAATGGACATCATAGGCATAAAGCATGCGCTGACTATCCCCGTCGGATGGCTCAGCAAGAGCGACCTGTCAAAGCTCGTTTCAATGATAGAGGCGTCGCCGGTTCTGTCGGTGAGCTATCCGAGCCTGTCGGAGGATGTGACGGAGGATTTTGTTTTTGAGCTGCCTCAGCTCACGGCGTTTAAGTACGGCGACAGCGGCGTGGAGCAGTGGTACGGAGTGACACTTAAAGCGGTGCAGCAGGGGGTGGATTGATTGAAGGAACATTCCGATTCGTATAACCCCTCATCAGATATAAGAGAAGTGGGAATGAGAATAACCGTAGGGCTTGACACTCAGGACCGATACGACGGCGTGCATGTCACGCTTTCGGACCTCGCGTTTACCGACGATTCCGACACGCAAAAGCTCTTTGACGGCGACACGGAAGAGGTTGCAATCAAGACTATCGGCAACGAGTATTCAAAGTACTTTTTCCTTTATTTTTCTACGGACTACCCTCCGGAGTATGTAAAACTCTATCTTGCGCAGGACAGCCCCATGCCGTCATATATCATGACTACGTGGTACAAAATAAGCGAGACGAGTATAGGGTGGTACTTTCCCGAGGCGGGCACAAGAGTGGTGACGTTTAATAAGCCAAACGGATTCGGTCAGCCCACATCGCTGCTTGTGGGATTTGGCGATCCGGGCATAAGCCTATGCGAAATAGAGCTTGCTCCGCCTATGGATGACATAGTTTTAACGCAAAGCGAGATAATCAGCGCTGAAATTTCCGAAGAGGTTGACGTGAGCGCGGAGAAGTTTCCTAAGCGTACTCTTGACTTTGAAGCGTCGGCAAGCGGTTTCAACCCCGAGCTTTTGCCCTGCTGCACGGGCAAGAGCGTCAAGACCGAAATATCCGTAAACGGCGAATACATACACACCGGCGATTTTTTCATAGACGAGGCGGTGAGCATAAACGGCGGGGCAGGGGTGAGGGTGCACTGCTCCGACATAGTCACGAGAATGGAAAAGTTCATGACCGGTCTGACAACCGGCGGCGTAAAGACGCTGAGCGAGGTGTTAAACTACGGCTCCGGAGCCGCTGCGTTTGTCGAGTTTGACATGGACGATTATTCGGCAAACGCCGTGTTCTGCGCGGACATGTATACCGAAATCGACACTCAGGAAAATTGCCTTTTGCTCGCTGCACAGGCAGCAAATATCTCGTCAATCTGGGTGAACAGAGACGGCGTTGTGCGAATATCATGTCTTGCAAGGGGCAGCGGATACGTCAAGGAGATTCAGCCCGACGACGTAATAGAATACTCCGAGTACTCGGTAAACGACAGGGTTGAATATGTCGAGGTCACGGGCGAAAATTCATCCGGAGTTACGGCCGCAAACAGCGGAAACTACTATCAGGCATGCATGATGGCGTTTTTGAAAAACGACTTCTTCACACCTTCAAGCGCCCAGACGCTTGCAAATAACTATATAGCGGCGAAAAACTATCGCTTGAATGCCGTGCTGAAACTGCGCTGCGACCCTGCGCTTGAGGTTGCGGACAGGGTAAAGCTCATATGGAAGGATCAAAGCGACATGGGCGAGTTCATAGTGGCAAGTCAGAAGATAAGCTTTGACGAAAGCGGGCTAAGCTCTGTTGTCAAGCTGTGCGCGCCGCTGCCGGAGGTGTACGATTCAAAATGATCATACGCATTTCATCTGAGGACATTGTAGCCGCCGCTGCCGTTGTCACCGCAATTGCAAGCATCTTAGGAATGGTGTTTGCACTTTACCGGTGGTATCTGAGACAAAATCGCGATACGGAAGAGATAAAAAAGTTAAAGCGTGAGAATGCATTGATTTGCTATGCGCTGTCCGCTTGCTTAGACGGACTGATGCAGCTCGGCGCAAACCACAGCGTGCCGACAGTCAAAGACAAGCTGGACAAATATATCAACCAAACGGCACACGACCAGATGACGGGAGGAAAATGATATGGCTGTTAAGGGGATAGATGTGTCCCGCCACCAGAAGGCGGGCGAGGTAAACTTTAAAAATCTGAAGGATCTCGGATATGAATTTGTCATCGTGAGGGCGGGATACGGAAGCTATGAGTCGCAAAAGGACTCGGCGTTTGAATCGCACTATCTTGCGGCTTTGGACGCGGGGCTGAAAGTGGGCGCGTATCATTACAGCTACGCCGTGAGCGAAGATGACGCAAAAAAGGAAGCGGACTGCTTTTTAAAATGGATAGAGGACAAGACGCTTGAGTATCCCGTGGCATATGACATGGAGGATGAAACCCAAAAGTCACTTTCAAACGCCCAACGCACCGACATTGCGCTTGCATTCATGCAAAAGGTAGAGGATGCGGGATATTACACAATGCTTTACAGCTCCGCTTATTGGCTCGGCTCAAAATTTGAGCTGCCACGCCTTGAGCATTTTGACAAGTGGGTGGCTGCGTATGTGGGTGAGGAGAAAAACATAAAGAAGTATTATGACGGCGAGTATGGAATTTGGCAGTACTCTTCAAGCGTCATTCTTCCGGATGTATACACAAGCAGGCTTGACCAGGACATAGCCTACAAAGACTATGCCAAAATAATAAGAAACGCCGGACTGAACAGGCTTGTTCCGGACGTAATAGACCTGAGCGATTTTGAGTGACGGGAAGGGGACGTTAAAATGGATTTGCTTAAAGAGTTTATTTCGGAGTATGGCACCACGGTTTTGTATGCCGTGATAACGGCGCTCGCGGGATATATAGGAATTGTCTTAAAGAGGCTTTACACAAAGCTTGTAAACGACAAGACAAAGCAGTCAGTCGCCAAAACAGTCGTCCTTGCGGTCGAACAGATTTACAAGGACCTTCACGGCGACGAAAAACTCGACAAAGCTCTCAAGGCGGCGTCGGAAATGCTTGCCGAGAAGGGGATAAGCATAACCGACCTTGAGCTGAGGATGCTTATAGAGTCGGCGGTGGCTGAGTTTAACGAGGCGTTCAAGGGTGAGGCGGCGGATGCTGCGGCATAAAGGCGTGCATGCTCCGCCGAAAAAAACCGAGTCGGATTAAGTCCGGCTCGGTTTTTTAATTTACAGTGGTAGCAGTCTTGATTTAAGCACATACGCATTATTTAAAGATGCTAAGAGTTGTCAGCACTCTGCTCCGAATATCCTGTTCAGCTCTTCTACCGATTCTTCGTCCGCAAAGGCCAGGATGAACTGACCGGGGCGGATAACCGTTTTTCCGTGAGGGATGTACATGGTATCGTCCTCGTAAATAGCAATCAGAAGAGCGTGAGCGGGAAGCCTTATCTCGGCAACTGTCTTGTTGGCGTTGGGAGAATGGTAGTCAACGTGGATACGCACGATTGAGTAATCACCCTTGGACAAGCGCATCAGCGTCATGATTGACTGATAGTTCATCTCATCTGCAATCAT
>DDJI01000116.1:0-234 GCA_002338885.1 Ruminococcus sp. UBA1828
GCGTCGATTTGCCTCATGGCACACGTTTGCATCATGGCACATGTTTGCCTTACGGCAAACAGACAAAACCAGCTTTTACTTCTTTCCCGTGGACCCGAAACCGCCCTCGCCGCGCTCCGTATCGGGCAGCTCCGACGCCTCCACGGCCTGCGGGAAAATTACGGGCAATGTCACAAGCTGGGCAAAGCGTCGATTTGCCTCATGGCACAGGTTTTACTTCTTTCCCGTGGACCC
>DDJI01000116.1:265-16888 GCA_002338885.1 Ruminococcus sp. UBA1828
CCCTCGCCGCGCTCCGTATCGGGAAGCTCCGACGCCTCCACGGCCTGCGGAAAAATTACGGGCAGGGTAACAAGCTGGGCAAAGCGTCGATTTGCCTCATGGCACACGTTTGCATTATGGCACATGTTTGCCTTACGGCAAACAGACAAAACCAGCTTTTACTTCTTTCCCGTAGACCCGAAACCGCCCTCGCCGCGCTCCGTATCGGGAAGCTCAGACGCCTCCACGGCCTGCGGAAAAATTACGGGCAATGTCACGAGCCGGGCAAAGCGTCGATTTGCCTCATGGCACAGCTTTTACTTCTTTCCCGTGGACCCGAAGCCGCCCTCGCCGCGCTCTGTATCGGGCAGCTCCGACGCCTCCACGGCCTGCGGAAAAATTACGGGCAGGGTAACAAGCTGGGCAAATCGTTCGCCCGGCTCTAACACATACGGCTCGCTGCCGTGGTTTATAAGCGGCACTATTATCTCCCCTCGGTAGTCGGAATCAATCACGCCGACAGAGTTTGCAAGGGTCAGCCCGTACTTTCTGCCCAAAGACGAGCGGATAAATATCAGCATTACGACATCTCGACGCTCCGGACAGCATGCCACCCCGCATGGCACGCTCACGACCTCTTCGGGGTTTATCGCAAGCGGGGAACCTATGCATGCGTGAAGGTCAAGCCCTGCGCTGTCCGCCGTCGCCGCATGCGGTATTATTGCGTTTTCGCTGAGTTTTTTAAATCTGATAATCATAATAAGCTACTCCGTTTATCTATATTATTCCTCTGTAGTAAAGCCCGCGGGTGAAGTCTCCCTGCGGCGGGCTGCCCTCAATGCAGTCCGAAAGCGCCTTTGCCGCCTGTTCAGGACTTTCATCCGTGAAGTAAAGTATTCCGAAGTCCACGTCCGGATCGCACTGCTTGTCAGACATGACGAGCGGCTTTGAATTCAGCAGCTCATAATAATCTAAGTCGTCTGAGCCTGCGCACAGGATCGGAAAAGCAGCTCCCGTCCTGTCCGTCAGGCGTTTTTTGCAGTTTTTGCAGCCCACCTGCGCACGTATGGGGCAGTTGACCATGAGCATCAGCGGAAGTTTTCCGTATATAAGCGCGCCGGTCGGCACGCCGACGTTTTTTGAAATTTCTCTTATCTGCGACGCTTTAAGCTCAAACGAAAGGGTCATCGCGCGAAGCTTGTCAGGCTCAGAGCTTGAGCGCTCCATGCTTTTTGCCGCAAGGCTGTTTGTGATGTTCAGCCCGAACCCGCCTACAGCCTCACCGCCTATAAGCTTAACCATCCGCATATGCGCACAGTTTGTGCACTCAAACACCCTAAAACCGCTCTTAAACGCCGCGGTCATCTTTTTGAGCACCCCGTCCTCGTCAAAGGTAAAGCGGGGGAGTGACAAAACAACCATGCCCCTGTTAAGCCCCGCGTCAAGCGCCTGTCTGTATTTGCCGAGCGGCAAAACTATCCTGTAAACCTTATCAAGCTCCATTTCGGCAAGCTGCCCGATATTTTGCACCCGCACTACGTACTTTAGTTTGCCCGCATGCGCGCCCTTTAACCCGCTCGGCTTGCATGCGCCGGATATCAGCCGCTCAAGCTCGCCGTGGTCAAACGGCTTTATCTTCGTCAGCGCCCTGCACCTTTCACCGTCGAGAGCAGACACAGCCTCACGTCTCATTTCGTTAAGGCGTGAAACGGGTATCATAAGCCCTGCGTCTATGTCCGCAGATATCTTTCCCGCACGGTAGAGCGTGCCGCCGAGCTTAGAAAGCTGCTCCGCCGCCCTTTGCGGGTCTGTGGGCTTGTTTATGGCCGCCTGCGCCGGCTCAAAGCTCAGCCGCACCTCGTTCACGCCGTCCGACGCCCGCACGCGGCATTCCTGGCCCGCCCTCGCCTCAAGCGTCAGGTCGAGCACAAACTTTTGCGGCGCCGACTGATACATCTTTCTTATCTGCGGGAGCACGCTTTCCGACAGCGCCTCGTCCTCCTGACGCCTTGCGCCGAACATGTCTTTTGTGCGCATGCCTGAAAAATAGCCGTCCGTAAAGCCGCTCCTTGAAAACACCGCCCTGAGGGTGTCGCGGTCGTAGCTTTCGCCGCACATGGCCTTTGAGTATGCATCGGCAGTTGCGGCGACGTACTCCGCCCGCTTCATCCTGCCCTCTATCTTCAAAGAGGCTGCGCCGCATCTTTTAAGCCACGACATGTCCTCATCAAGCGCCATGTCCTTTAGCGAAAGCGCATACTCGTCCCTGGCTCTTGCCACTCCCGCCGAAAAGGGAAGCCTGCATGCACCCGCGCAAAGCCCTCTGTTTGCGGAGCGGGAGCCTATCATTGCGCTGAGGTAGCACTGACCCGACACCGACATGCAGAGCGCGCCGTGAACAAATATCTCCGTTTCTATCCCCAGTCCCGAAAGCCTTGTTATTATCTCCTCTGACAGCTCGCGGGACAGAACAACCCTTGAGTACCCCTGCTCCTTAGCCCAAAGCACCCCGTTTTCGGAGTGTATGGTGAGCTGCGTGGAGGCGTGAATCGGCATCTGCGGGCAGCAGCGCGCGACAATCATCGCGCATGCGTGATCCTGAACTATTATGCCGTCTATTCCGGCGCGGCATGCAAACTCTATTTCCCCGCCCAACGCCGAAAGCTCGCGGTCGTTGGCACAGGTGTTTATTGCCTGGTATACCTTTGCGCCGTACGTGTGGCAGAGCCGAACCGCGTCAAGTATCTCTTCGCGCTCAAAGTTGTGCGCGTTTTGGCGCGCGGAAAAGCTCTTTCCGCCTATATACACCGCGTCCGCGCCGCACCTGAGCGCCGCCTCAAGAGCCTCGGGTGATCCGGCAGGGGACAAAAGCTCCGCAAAATGCCCGCTTTTAAGCTTCTCGCCGGTCATATCTTTGCCGAAAGCCTTGTCTCAAGCTCCTCTATTCTCTTTTTCAGCGCCGCAATTTCACGCTTTGCCGACTCGTAACGCTGCCTTGACTTGTCGGCCGAGGTGACGTACTCACCGAGCTGAAGGCGGATGTTGTCGGCGTTTGCGGACGCCTTTGCAGCCTCGTCCATTGCGTCAAGCGCGGAAAGTATGGCTACGTCTATGCCGCTTAAAGTCTTGCTCGCCGCAAGCATTTCGTTCATCCTCTTGTCAAGCTTTCCCGCAAGCTCCAAGGTGTACTCGGGGGTGTTGTCCGTTCCCAAGGTGTACTCTCTGCCGATTATTCTGACTTTAACTTTGTTCTCCATATTTGCACCACGCCTTTTGCAAGGTAGGCAACGCCACTTTCCAAAAGACCCTTTCATAGATTTTCATATAATTATTCATAATGATTATATCCCATATTCCTCAGAGTTTCAAGAAGTATCGGCAAAATAAAAGCCAAAGCGCCTTTTTAGCGCCTTGGCTTATTTTTTTATGCGATTGTTTTTATGCCGGCATGCATAGTATGCCTGCCCCGCGGAATCTGCGGAATTTATGGGCGCACGCCCTTGCGCCCATGCACACCTGCACCCCTGCACCGGCTGAATGCCCGTGACGTCTTACTGCGCCGCCTCTTCAAGCTCAAAATACTCCGCAAGCTCCGTCTTAAAGTCCTCCGCAACGGTGAAGTATCCTCTCTCGTCCCACGTGCCCTTTGCAAGTCGGTAGCTCGCCGGAGTGGTGAAGTTGTCGAGCATGTACTCATATGCCGGACGCATCTCGTTAAAGCTCGGAGTGGTGATGTTTGTGTCGGAGTTGTTGAAGATGGTGTTGAATATGCTTTGCAGGTTGCTCTTCACGTCCTTAGCATGCGTCGTAAACGCCGAGTTTATAAGCGAAACCGAAAGCTCGCCTATGACCGACACGGTCGTCTGCTCGCCGTTTGTGTAAAGCGGGTAGGTGATTATCCTTCTTAAATCGTCTCCCCACAGCGTCCTCGATGCGGGACCCTGTGAAAAGCTCGTCAGCTCGCCGGTGTCCTCGTTTTTGTAGTAAAGCTCTTCCGGGAACGTGTAGCTCGTCACGCCGCCGAAATACTCCACAAGCGACTTCCAACCCTCGTTGGTTATCTTTATATAGCTGTCGCAGCTTATGCCGAACGTGCTCTCCACCGCGCTTATCAGGTAGTCCATGCCTCCGCTTTCAAAGAGCGCAGACATCGTTCCGCTTATGTTTCCCACCGTCGCAAGCGTCAGCTTTGACACCGGAACTATGAATATGTTTCCGCTGTCCGGCAAAACCCTTATCAGCGCCATGCCGTTTAAGGTCTGGTTTTCTGCTCCGACAAACAGGTATGTCTTTCTCAGGGCGGAGTAGTCTGTCGCAGCCTCAGGCTCGTCCTCTCCCTCAAGCGCGGCAAGCTCCTCCTGCTCACGCTCCTGCGCGGGCTGAGTGACAAACACGTCCATTAAAAAAAGCGCAGCCGTTCCGAATATTAAAATGCAGACAAGCAGTGTCGATAAGTATACAAGCAGCACTTTTACCTGCGTTCGTTTACGTTTTGCCATTTATAACCTCCGATTCGATGAGAGCCACTTCATACCTGCAGCCGTCCCTGCGCCGTCCTCATGCCGCCCGCAGACGTAACATGCCGCACGGCACAATCCTCCGCGCCGCATGCGTCCGTTAAGCACACTATTGAATTTCGCCGCAGCTTGCTGTATAATGTTTACGGATTTTTGCGCATGTGAGCCTATGAGATCAGTCTCGGTCCATAAAATCGTGCGGCATCAAACCGAACATTGAAAACTCGTTTCTTATGTCCATGACGGATGAGCGCATCTGCTGCTTGTTGGCGTACTTGACGGTGTTTGCCGTGCCGCCTTCGTCTCGGCATATTATGCCCATCAGGAGCGACGAGTGGTCAACCATGAACTCGTTTCTGAGCTGGTATCCCCAACGGACGTAATTTTGAGATATGTACAAGACTTCGTCCGCGCTCTCAACAAGCGTCCTGAAGTCCTCCAAATCCTTGCCCCTGCGGCGCTTCTCCTCGTCGGCAAACGGAACTGCGCATACAAGCTTTAATCCAAGCTCCGGATGCTCGCGCTTGAGCTTTGCGACATACAAGCCGCCCCAGGTGTCTACGCCCCTTGCCATGCCGGTGATAAAAACATGATATCCGGACATGACAGCGTCGTCAACCTGGCGGGCAAGCTCGTCATAAAGCTTTGTCACTCCCTGAGGAGTTTGCAGCTTCTTCGGAAACTTCTCCGGACGATGCCCCGTAAAGCATGCGGTTACCGCTCTGTCTGTTAATACCTTTGAATCAACGCCATAGGCTTTCATAATTTTGCACCCTCCGTATGTTCATCATATCGGCCCCGTCCTCTTTTTTATAGTGAAACCGTATATACCGAATGCTTTAACGGTATATAATTGATAGGGATTGATAGAATTTAGTATATAATTAACATGATATACTATAAAATTTTCTCACAGATAGAGCCGTGTTTCAAGGGGTTTTTGAAATTTCGTATGAATAGATAATTTTATCGCCATTAAAACGCAAATATTCGTATATTATGTACAATAAAAATAGAATAAATTCCGAGGAGGAATGAATTTGAGCAATATAAATACAAAGCACACGCTGAAAAGGGCGTGGGCGCAGATACACCTTGACAGGCTGAGAAAAAACTTTGATTTGTGCCGCGGGCTTTTGTCCGGCGGATGCGAGGCGGTGTGCGTTGTAAAGGCAAACTGTTACGGACACGGCGCCGGCGGCGTCATACCCTGCCTTGAGAAGGCGGGCGCAAAGTGGTACGCGGTGTCAAACCTCATAGAGGCGATAGAGCTGAGGGAGCTTGGCGTTAAGGGCAGCATAATCATACTCGGCTACACGCCGCCGGAAAACGCGCCGCAGCTTGCGGAGTACGACATAATACAGGCGATCACGGAGTATGAGTACGCCGAAAAGCTCTGCCGCGCCGTGGGCGGCGGGGAAAAAATCAGGTGCCACATAGCGGTTGACACCGGCATGACGAGAATAGGCATACGCTGTGCGAGCGTTTTGGAGCTTGCCGACGAGTGCGAAAGGATAGCGGCGCTTGACGGCATAGACGTGGAGGGGATATTCACGCATTTAAGCGTTGCGGACAGCGACAGCGAAGAGGACAACTTGTACACCGCCCGTCAGGCCGAGCTTATATGCAGCCTTAAAGAGGAGCTTTCAAGGCGGGGAAAGGGCGGCTGGTGCATGCACTTTCTCAACTCTGCGGGGGCGGCGTATCACTTTGACCCTCGGAGCGAGCTTGCAAGAATAGGCATAATGCTTTACGGCTTAAAGCCGGACGGAAAAAGGGAGCTTGCGCTCCCCATCGAGCCGGTCATGGAGCTTAAAGCATGCGTGTCGCAGGTAAAGACGGTGGAGGCGGGAGTGAGCGTCAGCTACGGAAGGACGTTTGTCACCGAAAGGCCCACCAAAATAGCCACAGTGTCCATAGGCTACGCCGACGGCTACCCGAGGGCGCTTTCAAACCGCGCACGGGTCATAGTCAGGGGAAAGTACGCTAAGGTCATAGGCAGGGTGTGCATGGATCAGCTCATGATAGACGTAAGCGGCATAGACGGCGTAAGGGAGGGCGACATAGTGACGCTCTTCGGCAGGGACGGGGACTTGTCGGTCACTGCGGACGAGCTTGCGGCGATGTATGGCAGCATAGGGTACGAGCTTGTGTGCGGAATAAGCCAAAGAGTGCCGAGAATTTACCTCGACGGCGAAAAAACATGTTAAAGATGCGGTAAAAATGTGCGCAGGGTCTTGATTTTTAAATGATGCGGTGGTATAATACCGTTAATAACTCTTAATGAAAGGCTGGAATTTTCTCGTTCCGGTCTTTTATATTTGTATGAATACTTTTAAAAGGGGTGATAACATGGCGGACAGCGCAACGGTTGCAAAGGTGCGCGCGCTCGCACAGCCGCTTTGCGACGAGCTGGGACTTTATCTGTGGGACGTCAGGTTTGAAAAGGAGGGCGCAACGTGGTACCTTCGGGTCTTTATCGACAAGGACGGCGGAATAGATATGAACGACTGCGAGTCGCTTCACAGGCCGCTCGACAAGCTCTTAGACGAGACCGACCCGATATCCACGCCATATGTTTTCGAGGTGTGCTCGCCGGGACTCGGCAGGGAGCTGAGGCGTCCGGAGCACTTCGAGGTCTGCATAGGCGACGAGGTAAGAGTGCGGTTTATAAGAGAGCATGAGGGCAAAAAAGAGCTTATAGGAACGCTTTCCGGCTATGAAAACGGCGCCGTCACCCTTACTTTTGACGACGGATCACAGCAGCTCATCCCGCTCGGCGAATGCGCGTTTGTAAAGCTTTACGACGACGGGGATCTGTTCTGAAGGATTATTTAAGGCAATTTCGGGTTTGCCCCGATTATTCAAACTGAATACATGAAAGGATTGGTTACCAGATTATGAACAAGGAATTTTTCGAGGCTCTTTCAGGCATAGAGCAGTCGAGCGGCATTGCACAGGATGTGCTCATTGAGAGGATAAGGCAGGGAATACTCAAAGCAATAAAGCGCGACTATCCCGAGACCGAAAACGTCAGGGTGGATATAGACCCCGACAAGCAGATATTCGGCATGTGCCTTTTAAAGACGGTTGTGGAGGGGGAGCCGGAAGATCCCGCAAACGAGATATCTTTAGACAGCGCAAAGACTTATGACCCGAACGCGGTTGTCGGCGGCGTATGCGAGCTTCCCTTGTCCGCATCAAAGTTCGGACGCGTTGCGGCGTCGAGCGCAAAGCAGTCTATACGTTCCGACATAAAGCAGTTTGAGAGGGACAGACTTGTTTCAAGGTATAAAGACAAGGAGCACGAGCTTGTCGCGGCCACCGTCTTAAAGGTGGAGCCTGCGACCGGCAACGCGATTTTGTCCATAGACAAAGACGAGATATACTTTCCCAAGAGCGAGCAGATTCCCGGCGAGAGCTTAAAAGCGGGGGACATCATAAAGGTGTACGTAGTCGGCATACTCAATCCGGACAGAAAGCCGTCGGTAAAGGTTTCAAGAACCCACCGCGACTTTGTAAAGAGACTTTTTGAGATAGAAGTTCCCGAGATATACGACGGAATAGTGGAGATAAAGGGCATCTCCCGCGAGGCAGGCTCAAGGAGCAAGATAGCGGTTGCAAGCCGCGACCCCGGCGTAGACGCCATCGGAGCATGCATAGGCCCCAGACGCTCAAGAATAAACGCCATAGTAAACGAGCTTTCCGGCGAAAAGATAGACCTCATAAATTACAGCGACGATGAGGCGGAGTTTATTGCCCATGCGCTCTCACCCGCAGAGGTTGTAAAGGTGGAGCTTGCCGAGGACGGCTCAAAGAGCTGCACCGTGACGGTGCCGGCAAACCAGCTGTCGTTGGCGATAGGAAACAAGGGACAAAACGCAAAGCTTGCGGCAAGGCTCACGGGCTACAAAATAGACATAGTCGCAGCGCAGACGCCTGTTGAAAGCGCGGATGAAAATATGAACGCAAACGCAGCGGATGCACTTGATGCATCAGACATGCCCGATTCTGCCGACGCATCAGGCGAATCGGAAGAAAACAGCGGTGACGGCAATGGCAACGAGTAAGAAAAAGCAGCCCGTCCGCACCTGCATAGGCTGCAAGGAGGCAAAGGACAAGCGGGAGCTGATAAGGATAGTGCGCACGCCCGAGGGGGAGATACTTGTGGACCCCACCGGAAAGAAGTCGGGCAGGGGCGCATACATCTGCCGAAACCTCGAATGCCTCAAGAAGGCCGCGCAGGCAAAAAGGCTTGAGCGCTCGTTCGGCGTGACGGTGCCGGAAGAGGTGTATAAGAGCCTTGAGGAGCAGTTAAAGAAAGCGGGCGATGAAGAAAAATGAAGGACATAATCGGAACGCTCACCATCTGCCGAAAAGCGGGAAAGCTGACCGGCGGAATGGATGAGGTGAAAAACTGCTGCCGCCGCGGCGACGCATACGGCGTGATAGTTTCGAGCGACATATCGGACAATTCCCTTTCCGAGATAAGCTATGTCTGCGACACCGAGGGGGTGCAGATGTACAAAATCGGGCTTACGACCGATGAAATAGGCTCCGCCCTGGGCAAGGCGTTTGCAATACTTGCCGTGACAGACGGGGGATTTATGAAAGCCATGAAAAAGGGGCTTACGGAGCTTTGAGAGGACGGGGAGCGTCACAAAATGTTGAATAAGGAGATTTGCCTATGATTACAAAATACAAATTAAGCGACCTTGCAAGGGATCTTAAACTCCCGGCAAACGACATAATAGACTGCCTTGCGGGCAGGTACGGCGCAAAAAAAGCGTCCGCCATGCTCACGCCTGAGGAGGTAAACTACGTTTTGGAGTACTATACCCAGAAAAATCAGGTGGACAGCTTTGACGGATACTTCGCATACCGCCCCGGACGCTCAAGACAGGAGCAAAAAAGACAGTCTGCGCATGCCGAAAATAAAAACAACGACCGCAGGAAGAACAGACAAAACGCTCAAAACCGCGAGGCGGGCGCATCCGCCGCGGCGCAGACGCAGCCCAAAGCCGAGCAGCCCGTATCCGAGCCTGCGTCACAGCCGGAGGAAACAAAGATACCTGTGCCCACGGTTGAGCCCACGGCAGAAGCCACGGTCGAGACAACAGATGAAGCCACAGCCGAAACCGCGGCCGAAACCGCGGAGAACACGGAAGAGCAAAAAGCGTCCGACGAGAAAAAGGCTCCCGCAGACGAATCCGCCGAGGACAGGGCGGCAGAGCATGCAGAGCCGACAGAGCCGGCAGAGGACAAAACGCCCGATGTGAAGCCGCAGGAAAAGCCGCAGGAAAATCCCGTGCAGAATCATGGCGGCAAGCCTCACGACGGCGGAGCGCGCCGCGACGAGAAGAAGCATCCCGCGAAGAAGCAGGACAGAGGCGAGAGGGTACAGCTTGTCACCAACTCGGGCGGAAGCGAGGCGTACGAGTCGAGCGGAAAAAAGAAGGTAGTTGACACAAGGGGCAGTTATGTGGACATAGACAAGTACAACGACAAGTACGACACCCTTGCGGACTCGAAGAGCAAGTTCGGCGACAACTATCAAAAGAAGCAAAAGCTCGTTCAAAAGTCAAAGCAGCAGAAAAAAGAGCGGCTTTCGACCAAGCGTGAGACGGAGGTTGAAAAGATGCGCCGCCTCGAGCTTGAGAGGGCGAGAAAGCAGCAGCTCAAGGTCTTAATACCCGACGAGATAACCGTTTCGGAGCTTGCCGTAAAGCTCAAGGCAACCGCCGCCGAGGTGATAAAGAAGCTCATAGGCCTTGGCGTGATGGCTACTCAGAACGAGACCATAGACTTTGACACAGCGGCGCTTGTTGCGGAGGAAATGGGCGCAAAGGTAGAGCATGAGGTTGTAGTCACAATCGAGGAAAGGCTGATTGTCGATGACGAGGATAAGCCGGAGGACCTGGTTCCAAGGGACCCCGTTGTGGTTGTCATGGGACACGTTGACCACGGCAAGACCTCGCTTTTGGACAGGATAAGGCATGCAAACGTCACCGCAACCGAGGCGGGAGGCATTACCCAGCACATAGGTGCGTACAGGGTGAGCGTAGGCGGCAGGGAGATAACCTTCCTTGACACCCCCGGACACGAGGCGTTCACCGCAATGAGGCTCAGAGGAGCAATGGTCACGGATATAGCGATACTTGTGGTGGCGGCGGACGACGGAATCATGCCGCAGACTGTAGAGGCCATAAACCATGCAAAGGCTGCCGGAGTGTCCATAATAGTCGCAATAAACAAGATGGATAAAGAGGGTGCAAACCCGGACAGAATAAAGCAGCAGCTCACCGAGCATGAGCTTGTGCCGGAGGAGTGGGGCGGCGACGTCATATGCGTGCCGGTATCCGCAAAGACCGGAGCGGGAATAGACGAGCTTTTAGAGGACGTCATACTCACCGCCGACATGCTCGAGCTGAAAGCCAACCCGAACCGCCTTGCAAAAGGCTCTGTGATAGAGGCAAGGCTTGACAAGGGCAGAGGTCCCATAGCCACGCTTTTGGTGCAGAACGGAACGCTCAGGATGGGTGACGTGATAATTGCCGGCACCGCCGTCGGCAGAGTCAGAACCATGACCGACGACAAGGGCAGGGCAGTAAAGAGCGCAGGCCCGTCGGTGCCTGTCGAGATAACGGGACTTGCGGAGGTTCCCTCGGCGGGAGACACCTTCAACGCCGTTGCGGATGAAAAGCTCGCAAGAGAGCTTGTGGAGCAGCGCAAGCAGGAGGCAAAGGAGGAGTCCTTCAAGCAGTACCAGAAGGTGACGCTTGACAACCTGTTCAGCCAGATATCGGAGGGCGAGATAAAGGAGCTGCCCATAATAGTAAAGGCGGACGTTCAAGGCTCGGTTGAGGCTGTAAAGCAGTCTTTGGAGAAGATATCTAACGACGAGGTCAAGGTAAAGGTGATCCACGGCGGAGTCGGCGCGATATCAGAGTCGGATGTAATGCTTGCAAACGCGTCCGGCGCAATCATAGTCGGCTTTAACGTAAGGCCCGACCCCGTGGCAAAGGAAAACGCCGAGAGAGACGGCGTAGACCTGAGAACCTACAGAGTAATATACGACGCAATAGAGGAGATACAGGACGCCATGAAGGGCATGCTTGCTCCTAAGTATGTCGAGACCGACACCGCGCGTGTGGAGGTAAGGCAGGTATACAAGGTGACCGGCGTCGGAGCTGTTGCGGGCTGCTACGTGGTGAGCGGCAAGATCTCAAGAAACGACCTTGTAAGAGTTGTCCGCGACGGCATAGTGATAAGCGAGGACAAGATGTCGAGCTTAAAGAGGTTTAAGGACAACGTCAGAGAGGTGGCTGCGGGCTTTGAGTGCGGCATAACCTTAGAGAAGTTCAGCGACTTCAAGGAGGGCGACATTTTCGAGGCGTATCAGGTCACCGAAACACAAAGGTAAGCTAAAGATATATAGTCACAGAGAAAGGCAGGCATGAAATGGCTGATTTTAAATCGGGAAGAATGGCGGCCGACCTTCAAAGGATAGTGAGCGCCATGATACCAACCCTTAAAGACCCGAGACTTCACGGGCAGATGCTCACCATCGTGCGGTGCGAGGTCAGCCGCGACCGCTCAAGCGCAAAAATTTACGTGTCGAGCGTAGAGGGCATGGAGCGTGCAAAGGAAGCGGTAAAGGGTCTTGAGAGCGCCTGCGGAATAATACGAGGCGAGGTAACGAGGGTGCTGCATATAAGAAAAGCCCCCGAGCTTAAATTTATCGCGGACGACTCAACCGAGTACTCCGCAAAGATATCAAAAATGCTTAAAGAGCTGGATTTGCCGCAGGACGATGCGGATGACACGAACAGCGAGGCGGACGAAAATGGCGATTGATTATGAGCGGCTTGCAAAGCTGCTTGACGGTTGCTCCGACGCCGTGATACTCACCCACAAAAGCCCCGACGGCGACTGCTTGGGCGCAGGGCTTGCGCTTTGCAGGTATTTCAGGCTGACCGGAAGGCGCGCAAACGTTTTGAACTCGGACGGAATACCGGAGCGCTATGCGTTTTTGGCGGAGTGGTACGCCGACGAGGAGCTTAAAGACCCCGTCGCCGTGATATCGGTGGATGTTGCGGACACGTCCCTGCTCGGAGAGGCGCTTGAAGGATACAGCGGGAGCATAGACATATGCATAGACCACCACAAGTCAAACAAGCTCTTTGCAAAGCAGAACTTTGTCGATGACAAGGCGTGCGCGGCGTCCCTTGTTCTTTACGAGCTGTTTGAGCATATGGGTTACGAGTGCGACCGAATAATCGCCTCCTGCCTTTATACGGGCATAGCCACCGACACCGGCTGCTTTAAGTTTTCAAACACATCCCCAAAGGCGCACCGCGCCGCCGCCGACCTCATAGAGCGCGGCATAGACTACGCGGACATAAACAGGCGGATGTTTGAGATAAAATCCCGCGGCAGAATATTTGCCGAGCAAAAGCTCATAGGCAGGATGAAGTTCTATGGAAACGACAGGATCGCACTCATAACCATAACAAACGAGATGATTGAAAACTACGGCATAGACCGCGCGGAGCTTGACGGCTTTGCATCAATCCCGCTGACGGTAGAGGGCGTGGAAATCGGCATAACCTTAAAACAGCAGGAGCTTGAGCCGAACGTGTTCAAGGCGTCCATTCGCACCACAAAGGCGGACGCGAGCCGCATCGCCGCCAAGTTCGGCGGCGGCGGACATGACAGGGCGGCAGGCTGCACAATAACCGCAGACGCCCATGAAGCCACAAGGCTCATAGTCGCGGAAGCGGAGAAGTACCTATGAAGGCGGGAGTGTTGCTTGTCGATAAGCCGTCGGGATACACGTCCTTTGACGTGATAGCGGTGCTGAGGGGCGTTTTGCATGAGAGGCGGCTCGGGCATACCGGAACCTTAGACCCGATGGCTACGGGAGTTCTGCCGGTGCTCGTCGGCTCCGCGACAAAGGCTGCGGATATCCTTCCCGAAAACGAAAAGAGATATAAAGCGAGCTTTGCGACCGGCTTTTGCACCGATACGCAGGACATCACCGGCAGGGTGACCCACAGAACCGACACGTTTCCCCGCACGCAGGAGATACAAGGCGTGCTCCCCGATTTCAGGGGCGCGCTCATGCAGACCCCGCCGATGTACTCCGCAGTCAGCATAGGCGGAAAAAGGCTTTACGAGCTTGCAAGGCAGGGTATAGAGCTTGAGCGGGAGCCGAGGAGGGTGGATATATACCGCCTTGAGCTTTCAGACTACGACCCCGACACCGGAAAGGGAAGCCTTGAGGTGTCCTGTTCAAAGGGAACGTACATACGCACCCTGATAGACGACATCGGAAAGCGGCTCGGGTGCGGCGCGGTCATGACGGCGCTCACAAGAACCTATTCTCAGGGCTTTAAGCTTGAGGACTGCCTCAGCCTTGATGAGATAAAGGCGCTTTCCGACCCGCAGAGCGTTCTCATACCGACAGAGCGGCTGTTTGAGTGTTACAAAGCGGCGCACCTTGGCGAAAAGCAGGCGCAGATGTACAAAAACGGCGTGCGGCTCGACATTAGCAGGATAAACATGCCCGATGTGCCGGCGGGCGGAGTGGTGAGAGTCTACTCGCCGGATGAGTTTTTGGGTCTTGGGAAAGCCATGGACGACGGCACGCTGAAAGTCTATAAGAACTTTTGGCGGTGAGAAAGGCAGGGCAATGCAGGGCAATAGTTTAATGAAAACGGCTGTTCTTTTGGGGCTGTTTGACGGGGTTCACAGAGGGCATGCGGCGGCGCTTGAGGCGCTCAGGGATGCATGCGTCGCGGGCAAAAGGCTGGTCTACACCTTCCCGTCGGCCTCGCTCGACACAAAGGGCCAAAGAAAGCTTTTGCTCACAGACGACGAAAAGCGGCAAAAGCTGTTGAGTATGGGCGCGGATGAAGTCGTGTTTGCGGACTTTGAGTCGGTCAGGAACATGACCGCGCAGGAGTTTGCGGAAAAAGTCTTAAAGGACAGGCTCGGCGCAGACTGCGTCATATGCGGCGAAAACTTCCGGTTCGGCGCAGGTGCGTCGGCGGATACGCGCGACCTGCAAAGGATTCTCGGCGGCATGGGCATCCGCTTTGTATGCGTTCCGATAGTTTACTTCGGCGGCGAGCCTATATCGACCACGAGAATACGCGCACTCATTGAGGATAAAAAAATCAAAGAGGCAAACAGCCTTTTGGGATACGGCTACACCCTTTGCGGCAAAGTCGTGCACGGAAACAGCCTCGGCAGGAAAATGGGCATACGCACAATAAACACCCTTTACCCGCCGGAAAAACTGCTCCCGCCGAACGGCGTTTACTCTTCAAGCGTGGTGATACAAAGGCGCGTGTACAAGGGCGTCACGGATATAGGCACAAAGCCCACCGTGTCGGATGCCGGAAACGAAGGCATAGAAACCCACATACTCGACTACGACGGCGACCTATACGGAAAGACGGTCAGTATAATATTTAATGATTATTACCGTGAGGAGAAGAAATTTTCTTCACAGGCGGAGCTGATAGAGGTTATCAGCGCGGACATACAAAGAAGGAAGGAGGAAAGCTGACAAGTCAGCTTACCTAATGATGAAAGAAGTCAGGACGAGATTTGCACCCAGCCCCACGGGCTACATGCACATCGGAAATTTGAGGACGGCGCTTTACACCTATCTTATAGCGAAGAAAGCGGGCGGAAAGTTCATTTTAAGAATAGAGGACACCGACCGCGAGAGGTATGTGGAGGGTGCGGTTGAGACGATATACCGCACGCTTAAAATGGTAGGCCTGAACTGGGACGAGGGACCGGACATAGGCGGACCTGTCGGACCGTATATTCAGTCGCAGAGGATGGGCATATTCAAAAAGTATGCCGAGGAGCTTGTAAAGATGGGCAAGGCGTATTACTGTTTTTGCGACAAGGACAGGCTTGCGGAGCTGAAAGCCGTTCAGGAGGCGTCGGGAGTCAGCCCGATGTATGACAGGCACTGCCGCAACCTCTCTCCGGAGGAAATACAGAAAAAGCTTGCCGAGGGCGTGCCGTACGTAATACGCCAGAAGATACCCCTCGAGGGCACGACCACTTTCCACGACGAGCTGTACGGAGACATAACCGTCGAGAACTCCACCCTTGACGACCAGATACTTCTCAAGACGGACGGAATGCCCACCTACAACTTTGCAAACGTCGTGGACGACCACCTCATNNTACGAGGCGTTCGGCTGGGAGATACCCAAGTACATCCACGTCGAGCACATCATGAAGGACAAGCACAACAAGCTCTCAAAGAGAAACGGCGACGCATCATTTGAGGATCTCATCGCCAAGGGATACTTAAGCGAGGCGGTCATAAACTACATCGCACTTTTGGGATGGGCGCCTAAGGGCGAGCGCGAGATATTCTCGCTTTCGGAGCTTGTTGAGGAGTTTGACATATCGGGACTTTCAAAATCCCCCGCAATATTCGACCCGCTCAAGCTTAAAGCGATCAACGCGGAGTATATAAGAATGATGACTCCCGAAAAGTTTTTGGAGCATGCCGGGCCGTACATCAGGCAGAGCGTGCACAGAACGGACGTGGATCTTTCAAAGATAGCGGCGCTTTTGCAAAACCGCACCGAGGTGTTTACCGACATCCCCGACCAGGTGGACTTTATAGACAGCATGCCCGACTACGACCTGTCGCTGTATGAGAACAAAAAGATGAAGACAAACCGCGACACGTCGCTCGAGGTTCTAAAAAAAGCCCTGCCGGCACTTGAAGGACTGACAGAGTGGAACATGGACGGCCTTCACGAGTGCCTGTTCGGACTTGTAGCCGAGATGGGCGTCAAGAACGGATATGTGCTCTGGCCTGTCAGGGTGGCGATAAGCGGCAAGCAGTTTACCCCCGGCGGTGCGCTTGAAATAGCGGACATAATAGGACGCGAGGACACCCTGTCGAGGATGCGCCTCTCGATAGACAAACTTTCTAAAGGATAATAAGCGTGCGGCGTGTGCAATTTGCACAATTTGCACATTTTGCACACCGTTTTTACGCACATTACACACAAGCGGATTATTCTTATGTAAAGCCGGAACGAAAGGATGAAATCTGATGATAGAGGTAAAACCTATTTCG
>DDJI01000116.1:16980-17135 GCA_002338885.1 Ruminococcus sp. UBA1828
GGAAAGTCCACCACCATGAACATACTCACCGGTTACCTGTCCTCGACGAGCGGCGAGGTGTATATAAACGGCAGGGAGATACTTGACGACCCGATAGGCGCGAAGCGCGAAATAGGTTACCTGCCGGAGTTTCCCCCGCTGTATTTGGACATGAC
>DDJI01000065.1 GCA_002338885.1 Ruminococcus sp. UBA1828
CCCTGCGTCTGGCGAATCTCAAGGTCCTGAGTAATTCTTCCCATGAGTATTACTCTGTTCAGCATTTAGCACATCTCCATTCTATGCGAAGCCGCGCCTCGCACTCTGTCATCTTACGTCTTACGTTTTAAGCCGGATGCCGGTATCTGTTCTTTTGCGCTGTGCATTTTTTGCACTGTGCATTTTATATGCACTTCGTGCCATGTGCGCATGTGCATCGTGTGCACATGTGCCCATATTACTTGGCGATAACCATAGAGCGCAAAACACCGTCGGTGATGTTAAGAACACGGCTGAACTCGGCCGGGAAATCAGCCTTGGACTCAAAGGTATATACAACGTAATAACCCTCAGACTCGTAGTTGATGTCGTAAGCAAGCTTGCGCTTTCCCCACTCGTCAACTCCGGTAAGTGTCGCATTAGCCTCAATCATGTCCTTAAATCTTGCAACCAATGAAGCAACCGCCTCATCGCCTGCCTTTGTCGAGAATACTACCATAGCTTCGTAGTTTCCAGTGATTTTTGCCATAATTGCACCTCCTTTTGGATTTCATCTGCCACCATCGGCAGACAAGGATAACAAACGTATTATATCAGCCGCCGCAGAGTTTGTCAAGCTTTGCGCCGGCGTTTGACCGGTCAAAAATTCAAAACATTCAGCCCCGTATGCGCATTTACACGCCAAAAATCCCCGCCGGACATCCTGAGCGGGGACTTGTTATTATCAATAGACTCCTATAAACGACAGCGTCGGGCAAACCCTTGAATCGGTGATTTTAACCGTGAGCCTGCTCGCGCGTATGCCTCCTAAGTCGGCTATTTTCTTATATCCGACCACCGTTCCGTCATACTCCTTGCCTCTGCCGTAAAACGGGCTGTTTCTGTCCCACGGAGACAAATACACGCCGAACTTTATTCCGCCGCGCTCACACGCCTGCGAAACCTCTTTTACTATGTCGCCGCAGCCGTTCTTATACGGGCTTTTTGCAACGGTATGTGAAGTGAGCTCGGCCACAGGCAAAAGCCGTCATGGTGCTTGCATGTCAGGATAAGCCCCTTCATGCCCGCGCTTTTGATCGCGTTCACCCACTGGTCGGAATCAAATTCTGTCGGGTTAAGTATGCTTTCATCCTCTGTTCCGTCTCCCCACTCCCTGCCGGTGTAGGTGTTGACGGTAAAATGCACAAAAGCGTAAAACTCCAGCATCTGATGTTCTGCCTGCCGTCTGTGCGGCAGCACACTGACGAGTCTTTTGTCAAGTTCCAAGTTCATGTTTTACCTCCGCCGCACCAGTATGTCAGAAGAAGAGCATCACCGTTGCTCCGATAAACAAAAGCGTCAGGATCATAGTTGCCATTACGCCTATTGCAACGTATCCCCACGAAGTGCCTCCGGTCGAAACAAGGGCCATATTCTGCGCTCCGCTCTCCATATAGGTCGTTTTTATCCTTGTTACGTCCTTTTGCGCCTTTTTATAGTACAGCCAGTTTGCAAACATTCCCGCCGCTATATCCGCTATATAAATGATAATTGAGCATATGTTTGCAAGGTACACAAACCACGTTTGTCCCGCAAGCACGTCAAGTGAAATATATCCGTACTCGCCGAGCATGAATATCGAGTTCGGTATTGACAGCAAAACGTGGAGCAGCAACATTCCTATGCCGTAAGGGAGCATCTTTCTGTAGAAGAAATAAAGGTGCGGGAACAAAAACGCCGAAAAGTTGAAGGACGCTATGCTTCCCTTTGCAAACCTTATGAATTTGGGCACAAAGTACAGAAATCTTTGACCTACGTACTTCACATAGTCTCCGACTTTGTTTCCGTCAACGTCGTCATCGGGGTTCATCCTCGCAAAGCCCATAAACGGGTATCCCTGTCCGTAGCCCTGCTGTCCATACCCCTGCTGTCCGTAGCCCTGCTGATTATAGGGGTTGCCCTGACCGCCGTACGGGCTGCCCGAACCACCGTACGGGCTGCCCGAACCACTGTACGGGCTGCCCTGCTGATTATACGGGTCTTGAGCATTTTGCCGGTCGTCGTCTGCATATCCGCCGGTAGCTTTCTCCATGTTTATCGGCGCGCCGCACTTGCTGCAAAACGCGGACTGAGAATCGTTGTCCGCTCCGCACACCGCACATTTTACCGTCCTGTGTTCTGCATGTTCATCGGCAGCAGGCACAGGCTGCCACGTCAGCCCCTTGTCATGAAGCTCGGTATTTATGCACCTGCCCTCTTTGTTATAACATTCCCTGTGATAGGGCGAGCCGCATTCCGGGCATACTACTATATCATCTTTTTCAGTCAGCGGTTTCCCGCATGATGTACACGGTTGTCCGTAATATTTAGGCATATCTTTTTACGAATATCCCCCTTTTGTTCGAGGGATTCTCCTTTCAAAACTATTTTATCGCCGCATTGCTTAGTTTCATATAATCAGTATAGCATATTTCAATTATAATGCAAACGAAATCGGAAAATTTCATTACATTTTCACCCAAACAGCATGCGCCGCGCCGCTCTTTCATATTTCGCAGCACATTTTTTCACAGCTTGCCGACAAAAAACACCGCCTTGCCGAGTATGCGTATTCCGTCAAGCTCGCTGCCCGAAAAAACCATCGGCTCATACGCCGGATTTGCCGCCACAAGCGTTATCATGTCCTTTTGGCAGTACACCCGCTTTAGCGTCGCCTCGTCGCCTATCACCACCGCGGCTATCTCGCCGTTTTCCACCTGTGGCTGTTCCTTTATAAATACCAGGTCTCCGTCATATATCCTCGCTCCGATCATGCTGTCGCCTTTGCACTTCAGCGCAAAATCCGCCTTACAGTCGGCTGCCGCCGCCACATAGTCCTCTATATTCTCCTGAGCGTATATCGGCGCGCCGCACGCTATCGTTCCTAAGACGGGTATCTTTTTCGTCCTTAAATCCACGTCATGGCTGCCGCCTTCCTCCGCGCCGATGAGAATCCACGGGTCAAGGTTCAAAGCGCGGGCAAGCTCCGCTATTTTATCGCTGCGCATATTTGCTATTATGCCCGACTCCCACTTCTTGACCGTGCTCTTGCTCACGCCTACGGCGTTTCCGAGCTCCTCAAGCGTCATGCCGAGCTCTTTTCTCCTCTTGTATATTATACTTCCGAGCTGCACATGCATCACCTCAAATAGAGTGTATCATTTTTGTTTCACAAATGCAACTGTTCGGTGTGATTTTTGCCCTGAAAGTTTCTTAAAGTGATTGACAAGACTGTGGATGCATGTTATTATTAAAGTGTCGGATAGGAAACAATATGCTGAAGGAGTGTGAACAAAGTGAACGAAAACGAACTCAAAGCCGCCGCTATACGCAAAGGCATGTCTATACCTGACCTTGCGCAGCAGATAGGAATCTCGAAAAAACGGATATATTCCCGCATGCACGGCGCAACGCCCTTTAAGCAAACGGAGATAACTAAGATACGAGATTGCCTTGGTCTCACCGACGAAGAGCTTATCTCTATTTTTTTCACCTCCGATGTTTCTTAAAAGAAACTTTTTCGGCAGCGAGCCGCACCCTTCACAAAGAATCCTGAAAAGGCGCGGCTTTGTATTATAAAAACAAAATCTGCGGGCGGCGTTTGCAGCGGACACGCCCGACGAAAAAAAGGAAGTGTGAAAATGAGACAAGGCACCACGCCTACGCATACTTTCAGCATTCCGGTTGAAGCAGCGCTTGTTGACAGCATATACATCTGTTACAGCCAGCGCGGCTGCGGCATGCTTGAAAAGACTAAGCCGCAGGTGACGCTTGCGGACGACGAGGACGGCGGGCATTATGCAAGCGTGAGTCTCACGCAGGAGGAAACGCTCAACTTTAAGGCGGGCATAGAATGCCTGATACAAGTGCGGTTTACCACGGTATCGGGAGAGGCGTTTGCCAGCCAGATAATAAGCGAGAGCGTAGACGGCGTGATAAAAGGCGGCGAGATATGATGCCGAACGGCTATGACAAAAGCTTCAAAACGCAGTTTGACGAAATGAACTGCTGCTTTGACACGGAGTTTTCGCAGTCAGTCACGGTGTATCAGGCCGCACAGTACACAGGAGCTTACACCGTCACGCCTTCTGTAGAGGGCGAGACACTTAAAACAAAAAATCTTATCATGACAGACGACGTCACCGTAAATGCAATACCGTACTATCAGGTTGAAAACCCTTCGAGCGGCGACACGGTCTACATAGGAAGCGAGGTAATTT
>DDJI01000044.1:0-17044 GCA_002338885.1 Ruminococcus sp. UBA1828
GGCGCAGAAGGTTGGGAAGTCCCTTTTCCAAAGCTTCGAGGTTTTCCGATCCAAGCTCTGTTTTTGCAAGGCCTCCATGCATCTTTAGCGCTCTCACCGTTGCTACAATTACAACCGCTGAGGGCGTAAGACCTGCAACCCTGCATTTGATGTCGAGGAACTTTTCCGCTCCGAGGTCAGCTCCGAAACCTGCTTCGGTTACGGCGTAGTCGCCGGTTTTCATGGCAAGCCTTGTTGCGAGTATCGAGTTGCAGCCGTGTGCAATGTTTGCAAACGGTCCGCCGTGGACAAATGCCGGAGTGTGCTCAAGCGTCTGCACAAGGTTGGGCTTCAGCGCGTCCTTTAAAAGCGCCGCCATGGCTCCTACAGCTTTTAGGTCTCCCGCGGTAACTGGCTTGTCGTCATATGTGTAGCCGACAATTATCCTTGAAAGGCGCTGCTTTAAATCAGATATGGAGCTTGAAAGGCAGAAAACAGCCATTATTTCGCTCGCAACCGTTATGTCAAAGCCGTCCTCCCTGGGGGTTCCGTTTGCCGCGCCGCCGAGACCGTCAACTATATACCGTAACTGCCTGTCGTTCATGTCAACGCAGCGCTTCCATGTTATTTTCTTAGGGTCTATGCCTAATTCGTTTCCCTGCTGTATGTGGTTATCAAGCATAGCTGCAAGGAGATTGTTGGCTGCACCTATGGCATGAAAGTCGCCTGTAAAGTGAAGGTTTATATCCTCCATGGGAACCACCTGAGCGTATCCGCCGCCCGCAGCTCCTCCTTTTATTCCGAAAACGGGGCCTAACGAAGGCTCTCTTAATGCCACTATAGATTTTTTGCCTATCTTTCTCAACCCGTCGGCAAGTCCTATAGTGGTTGTTGTCTTTCCTTCGCCTGCCGGCGTGGGAGTAATGGCAGTAACCAATATGAGTTTACCGTCCGGCTTTGACGACTCCTTGAGAAGGGACAAATCAATTTTTGCCTTGTACTTGCCGTAATGCTCAAGATACCTCTCGTCAATACCGGCTGCCTTTGCAACATCATCAATGGGCTCCATCGTAACAGACTGAGCTATTTCAATATCAGATTTATAAGATGCCATGTTTACCTCCCTGTGTTGATACAATCGTTTCTTACTGCCGGCCAACTGATTATATTATTTATATTATTCGTAAATAGGATGCTTGTCGCAAAGTGCGATGACTTCCTTTGTTACTCTGTCCTTACAGCCCTCAAAGTCCTTGATGACGTCACTGATCCAGCCTGCTATGAGCTTCATTTCAGGCTCCTTGAAGCCTCTTGATGTCACGGCGGGAGTACCTACTCTCAATCCGCTTGTGATGAAGGGGCTTTCGGGGTCGTTGGGAATAGCGTTCTTGTTTGCGGTGATGTGAACCTCGTCAAGGCGGTGCTCAAGCTCCTTGCCGGTAACTCCGGTTCCTCTGAGGTCAAGAAGCATGAGGTGGTTGTCCGTTCCGCCCGAAACAAGGTTTATGCCCTTTGCGGTCAGCTCGCTTGCAAGCACCTGAGCGTTCTTGATTATCTGTGTCTGATACTGCTTGAACTCGTCGGTGAGAGCCTCACCGAAAGCTACCGCCTTAGCAGCGATTATATGCATGAGCGGTCCGCCCTGCGTGCCGGGGAAGATAGCCTTGTCTATTGCCTTTGCATACTGCTCCTTGCACAAAATAAGTCCGCCTCTGGGTCCTCTAAGCGTCTTGTGGGTTGTGGATGTGACAACGTCGGCATAGGGAACAGGGCTTGGGTGAAGTCCTGCGGCAACAAGTCCTGCGATGTGCGCCATGTCAACCATCAGGTATGCGCCAACCTTGTCGGCAATTTCTCTGAAGCGCTTAAAATCAATGATTCTCGGATATGCGGACGCACCCGCAAGTATGAGCTTGGGCTTGTTTTCGATCGCCAAACGCTCTACTTCGTCGTAGTCGATTGTCTGTGTGCTGTCTGAAACTCCGTAAGGAACGATGTGGAAGTACTTTCCGGAAATATTTACGGGTGAGCCGTGGGAAAGGTGTCCGCCGTGAGCTAAGCTCATGGAAAGGACGGTGTCGCCGGGCTGCAAAAATGCAAAGAACGCCGCAAGATTTGCGTTGGCTCCGCAGTGAGGCTGTACGTTTGCATGCTCTGCTCCGAAGAGCTTCTTTGCGCGCTCTCTTGCAAGCTCTTCTACCTCGTCAACATACATGCATCCGCCGTAGTAACGCTTTCCCGGGTAACCCTCAGCGTACTTGTTGGTGAGTATGCTTCCCGCGGCAAGCAGTACGCCCTCAGATACAATATTCTCGGAAGCTATAAGCTCAATGTTGTGGCGCTGTCTTGAAAGCTCGCGCTCACATGACGCAGCAACCTCCGGATCGAAGTTTTTAAGGTTTTCAAAAAACATTCTAATCGCTCCTTTTTATATATTTGTTTTACGTTTAACAAGGTTAAATATGTACCGACGGTCTGTCATGATTTTTTGGGAAGTGAGCACCTTATCAGATACGCAATTGCCATAGCTCCTATGGCGTTGCCGATGACGACGGCGGCAATAAATGAAAGGTAGTCAAGGTTTATCATGTGCGCAGCGGAAAAATAGAACATGTCAGCTATTGAGTGTTCGTATCCGCTGAGTATGAATACCGGTATGCAAAATATCACGCCTATCGGATTTTTAAACTCTTTAAACACCTTTACGGCAACATACATAAGTATTCCGCACATTGCGCCAAGGCACACGGCGCTCAAAAAATCGTTTTCAAGCTTTGATTGGCAGGACATTACTGCTGCTTCGCGGATTTGCGGCTTTGCGTACGCTGCAAGCAATCCGAAAAGCGTTGCCCCCACAAAGTTTCCCACAAGCCCCACGCCAAGCTGAGCAAGCGTCTTAAGCTCAAATTTTTCTGCCAAAAAGCCGATTTTTCCCGTGAAGAGATAAGTTCCGAGGTAGCATATGCTTATCAGGGCTACCGAAAAGAGCACCGCTCCGACATATTTGTTGTCGCAGCTGAGGTACACCGCGCCGCCTATTCCGACAAGCGCGCCGGAGCATATTCCGCTGATAAATACCTTTAAAAGTGACATAAAGCATGCCTCCTGCGAGTTGCCTGCCGCAATCATGTCATATCTGACAGAGTAAAAAAGGGCAGACCACTCAATTATTCATAGAGTAGTTCTGCCCAGACGGTCGGCAATCGTATAGTCTCCGCTCCCACTGTGTTAAACCACATACCGTCAGTAACGGAAACCTGCTAAGCCAAGTATATCATGTGTATTTTTTTATGTCAACAGTCTAAGCGATTATTCTCCCGAAAAATGCATGCATGTTGTGGTCATGAATCGAATAACCGCATAATATGCCGACGCCGCCGGTCCGCCCGACGGTGAGGGCNNGCGTACCGTTAAAGGGTTTCTACCTTTATAAGGTTGGTGTTTCCGGACGTGCCGTTTGTCATGCCGCCGGTTACTACAATCTTTTCGCCGCTCTTGAGTCCGAATACGTCCTTAGCTATCCTCTTGGCGGTGTAGAACAAAACATCGGTAGAATCGTAGTATTCGCAAACGTAAGGTGTTACGCCCCATGAAAGAGACAGCTTGCGGCAGGTCTTTTCGTTTGTGGTGATACCCAAAATGTCAACGGGGGATCTGAAGCGGGAAACCATTCTTGCGGTCATTCCGGAAAGGGAGCATACCGCTATCGCCTTTGCGTCTACGTCAATAGCCATTCCGCATGTTGCATGAGATATTGCGTCTACGGTGTTCTTTATCTTAAACTCCGATGTTCTGAAGAGCTTTGTGTAATCTATGCTCTTTTCGGTCGTCTCGGCGATTCTCGCCATTGTCTTTACCGCAAGAACAGGGTATTTGCCCGCAGCGGTTTCTCCGGAAAGCATTACGGCGCTTGTTCCGTCGTAAACGGCGTTTGCAACGTCTGATGTCTCAGCTCTTGTGGGGCGGGGATTGTGTATCATGGATTCGAGCATTTCGGTAGCGGTGATGACGCGCTTGCCGAGCAGTCTGCACTTGGTTATGAGCTTTTTCTGTATGGCGGGGAGCTTTTCAAACGGGATTTCAACACCCATGTCTCCTCTGCCTATCATTATGCCGTCGCACTCCTGGCATATGTCCTCGATGTTGTCCACGCCTGCCTGGTTTTCGATCTTTGCAATGAGGTCTATGTCCGAGCCGCCGTTTTCTTCAAGGAAGCTCTTGAGGTCTATCATGTCCTGTCTGCATGAAACAAAGGAGCATGCGACAAAGTCAACGTCGTTTTCGATTCCGAAGAGCAAGTCCGACTTGTCCTGATCGCTCAGATATTTCTGCTTTAACAGCTTGGTGGGGAAGCTCATCGACTTGTTGTTTGAAAGCTCTCCGCCTTCCTTTACGACTGTGTACACCCTTGTTCCGTCTGTGCCCGTCACTTCAAATGACAAAAGACCGTTGTTCAAAAGTGTGATGTCTCCCGGCTCAAGCTCGTGAGCAAGCTCCTTGTAGTTTACCGACACCTGGGTTTCGTCGCCTGTGACCTCTTCGGTGGTGAAGATAAATTCATCGCCTGAGTTTAAAAATACACTTCCGTTTTCAAACGCCCTTATTCTGTACTCGGGGCCTTTTGTGTCGAGCATGATTCCGATGGGGAGGTTCAGCTCTGCTCTGAGTTTTTTGATAAGGTTTATCTTCTGAAGATGATCCTCATGCGTTCCGTGGGAGAAGTTGAGCCTCGCAACATTCATGCCGGCAAGCATAAGCTGTCTCAGCGTCTCCTCGTCCTGACAAGCAGGGCCTATCGTGCAAATGATTTTGGTCTTTCTCATTATTCATTTTCCTTTCAAGTTTAGTCTACAGTTATTTTAAACACGAGCGGGTCTACATCGTTTTCGCCTTTCGCATCGCATAAAACAATCTTAAGTCCTTTGTCGCTGCGCGACCACTTTTCCACCTTGTCGTTTCCGAGGGCGGATATGTCCTTTATTATTCCGTGAAACACCGGCTTTACCGCAGAGTTGCCCTGCGCAAATGATTTTATGTCAAACTCTCGGCATCCGGACGGGTTGAGGCAGATAGCATAAACCGCGTCGCCGTTCACCGTAAAGCGTATGTCACGGCTTGTGTACGGCTTTGCTCCCGCATCGGTAAATTGTCCTTCTTCTATGGCTGTCGGACCTTCGGCGGATTCACGCCACAGCTTGCATCCGTATATCGCCTCACCGTTTACCTTGAGCCAGCTGCCTATCTGTCTTAGTATGTCTTCATCCTCTTTGGGTATTGTTCCGTCAGACTTCGGGCCGACATTTAAAAGCAGCCGTCCGTTCTTTGAAACTATATCGCAAAGGTCTCTTATTATCTGTGTTGAGGTTTTGTACGAATTTGCATTTGTGTAGCACCACGAGTTGTTTGCAACGGCCGTGTCGGTTTGCCATATATATGGCTTAGCATCCGCAAACTGTCCGCGCTCTATGTCTACAACCGCAGTTCCGAACTCAAATGCATCGTGCTTGTAGTTTATAACTACGCCTTCGCCCCACTCCTCGGCACGATTATAATAGTACGCCGCAAATTTCTTTAAATACGGCTTTACAGCGCTGTGATGTATCCACCAGTCGAAGTATACGAGCTTGGGACGATACTTGTCAACTATTTCGCAGCACCTCTCGAGCCAGTCTTCAAGGTATTCCTGCGACGGTGTGGGCTGTGAGAATATATCCTGATGGTCAGCTTCCGGCATCGACGGCCAGTAGAAATCCCCGCGCCTTAGCGGCTCTTTTATATCGGATGGGAACTCTTTTCCGTGACCCATAAAGAACCAATGCTCCACGCGGTGGCTTGAGGCGCAGTTTTTAAGCCCGAGCCTGTTAAACTCTCGCGACAGCTCTCCTAAAACATCGCGCTTAGGACCCATTTCAGCCGCGTTCCAATGCGATAGCTCGCTTTTGTACATCTGAAATCCGTCGTGATGCTCCGCAACCGGAACTACATACTGCGCACCAGCATCCTTAAACAGCTCCGCCCACTTTTTCGGGTCGAAGTTTTCAGCTTTGAACATCGGTATGAAGTCCTTGTAACCGAAGTGCTCATGGTCGCCGTACGTCTTAATGTGGTGCTCATACTCCGCTGAGCCCTTTATGTACATGTTTCGCGGGTACCATTCGTTTGCAAACGCCGGAACAGAGTACACGCCCCAGTGAATGAATATGCCAAACTTTGCGTCAACGTACCACTGCGGAACGTGGTACTGCTGAAGTGACTTCCAGTTGTCTTTGTACTTGCCGTGCTTTATCACGTCGTCTATTACTTCAAGATATTTGTCCATGGCGCATCACCTTTCACATTGCACTTTTCACGCGCTTTGCGGCATGATCCGTCTGCATATACCTAAGAAATTATATCAGCCGGCATGATAAAATGCAATAAATTTTTTGTATGTTATTATAGAATTAACATTGGGATTATAAATCCTTATACATCTGCATGTAGTCGAGCTTTTTGTATCCGTGTCTGTAGTATAAAGCTGCGGCGCGCTCATTCTCCGGCTCCGTCTCAAGCCTGATTCTGTTGGCGGGGTAGAGCTTTTCCACCATGTCAAGAAAACGTCCGCCGATTCCTTTTCCGCGCGAGTTTTCCCTTAAATACAGCTCTTCAATCCACACGGTCAATCCGCCGGTTTCATGCGTGAACATCTTGTTTATCAGTCCGTATCCTAAAATTTCAGAGCCGCTGTCAAATATGTAGCACTCAAGGTAGTCGTTTGAACGCATGAGCTCGTTGAATGCGTTCTCGTGATACTGCGGCTTGATATCGGACAAAACCGCGTCTGAGGAGTAAAACTCCTTTGACATCTTTAAAAATTCCTCTTTATCATCAATCGTTATCTTTCTTATGTTTACGTTAGACATATAAGTATCCTTTCAAAACCTTTAGTGTGTTGTATACGCCGTCGATGTGGCTTCTTTCATATCCGTGGCTTGCATACACTCCCGAGCCTATAAGGCCGTGCCTTATGTCCACGCCCGACTGCAAAGTGGCTTCGACGTCAGAGCCGTAATGCGGGTACACATCAACTGCGTAATCTGCTTTTTCACGCTTTGCAGCGTCTATCAGCTTTGAGACAACCGCATAGCTGTACGGCCCTCCGGAATCTTTTGCGCATATAGACACCATGCGCTCAGTGCATTCAAGCCCGTCGCCGACGCATCCCATGTCAACGCTTATAGCCTCAGTTGTGCCCCACGGCACGTTTGCGGAGCCGCCGTGACCCACTTCCTCGTACACAGTCACATGTATGTAAACCTTTCTTTGCAGCTTTGCGCCGCTGTCCTTAATAAACTTTGCAAACGCAAGAAGTATTCCTACCGACAGCTTGTCGTCGAGAAAGCGGGATTTTATGTATCCCGATTCCGTAACCCTTGTTCTCGGGTCAAAGCAAACTATGTCGCCGGTGTTTATTCCGAGCGCCTTGACGTCGTCTTTGGAGTTTACATTCTCATCTATGACGACCTCCGTTGTGTCAAAGCTGCGCTTTGCGGTGCTGTAATCGGAGTTTACGTGTACGCTTGCATTGCAAAGCTGCAATGTGCCCTCATACACCTTTCCGCTCCTTGTGTATATTCTGACGTTTTCGGTTTCGCCGTTGTCTGCCTTCATTCCGCCCAAAGGCGTGAGCCTGAGCCTGCCGCTTGGCTTTATCTGTGCAATCATTCCGCCGAGCGTGTCGGTGTGCGCCTCAAGCAGCAATGCGTCGCTGTCGATTTTGCCGCCAAGGCAAATGAGCACGCCGCCCTTTTGAGTTTTTTTCGCCTCAAATCCAAGCGCCTCAAACTCGTTTTTCACCCATTCGGCTGCGCTGTCGGTAAACCCTGTGGGGCTGTCTATTTTAAGCAGTTCGCAAGTCTTTTTTACCGCAAAATCAGCATACGACCTGTCCATACCGCCGGTGACATTTGTATTTGAAATCTCGCTCATAATTAAGTCCTCCTGCGAAAACACTTATTATCTCATTATGTATTCTATCATCAAGCAGCTGAAATAGCAAGCCCGATTTGATCGGGAAAACATCATTATTTTGTTTATGATTTGAGTATGGCTTTTGCACGATAAGAAAGCTATAATTAAATAAAAAATATTTTTTGATGTAGTGTTTCTTTGCTCAGGCGTAGTATATGTTTGAAGCCGGAAAGGAGGCGACAGGTGATGGAGGACGAAAAAATCATAGAGCTGTTTTTTGAGCGCTCGGAGCAGGGCATAAAAGAGCTTGACAAAAAATACGGATCTGCATGCCGCAAACTCTCATACAGCATCGTAAACGACTTGCAGGACGCAAAAGAATGCGTAAACTACGCATACTTAGGGGCATGGAACGCCATCCCTCCCGAAAAGCCGAACCCGCTCGTGTCCTACATTTTAAAGATAGTCCGCAACATATCGCTTAAATGCTTCAGCTACAAACATGCCGAAAAGAGAAACAGCAGCTACACCGTTGCAATGAGCGAACTTCAGAGCTGCCTCTCAGACAGCGAAAGCGTTGAAGGCGAGATAGAGGCAAGGGAGCTTGCGAAGATTATCGAGGGATTTTTGGACACGCTCACAGTTGAAAACCGTGTCATTTTCATGCGCCGCTATTGGTATGCCGACAGCTATAAGGACATAGCGGAGCTTGTAGGGATGACAGAGAAAAACATCTCTGTCCGATTAGCACGCATTCGCAACAAGATGAAAGAGTATCTTACAGAAAGAGAGGTATTTGTATGAGTGCGAATAAGTTTTCGGAAGCCATGGGCGAAATTGATGAGAAGTACGTCGATGAAGCTTTTAGCTATAAAAAGAAGGCAAAAAAGAACGGATGGGTAAAGTGGTGCGCCGCCGCGGCCTGCATATGCCTTGTGGCGGTGGGAGCAGCAATGCTTACACATAACGGCAGCGTTGAGCCAAGCCCCGAACCCGTTGAAACTCCCAATCCGTTTGTAACCGTCACATCAGCAAGCGAAATGGAAGAATATCTTGACTTTGAAGTTCCGGAGCTTGATAAAGACGTGGAATCTTACACGGTGTTAGTAATAGACAGCTATCCAACGATGGGTCAGATAGTGTACGCTGACGGCTCGAGATTCCGCATCCAATACGGAAGTGAGGATATAAGCGGAATTTACGGAGGCACGCTGGTGGAGACTAAGGACATAGACGGCGTGAAGGTCAGCTATTATAAATACTCGGATACGACATACGCTATATGGGAAGAAAACGGCTTTTCATTCAGCTATCAGTATGTTGACGGCGACAGCTCGGGCATAGAGGATATAATCAGACAGTTTAAGTAGCATGTAAAAAACGGACAGCCGGTTCAGGCTGTCCGTTTTGCTTTTATATGCACAGTGAATATAAAAAACCGGCATGGCGTTTTATGCTCTGCCGGTTTATTTTTGTTTATTTGCAGCCGACTTGTGCAGCTTTTCGCTTTTGCACTTTCGGAGTTGTGCCGCTTACGATACATCAGGCTCGTCAGGGGAGCTGTCATCAACCTGCATCGTAAGACTTTTCTTTGACTTTATTCTCTCATCGGTGGCTTCCTTTAGCAAAGTGTATATTACAGCTGTCAGCGGGATAAAGAAGATTATTCCCACAAGTCCCAAGAGGTTGCCGCCGACAAGCGCCGCCACAAGCGTCCACAGCGCCGAAAGTCCCACTGGGTTTCCCACAACGTGAGGGTATATAAACTGCGTTTCAACAAACTGCACCACGAGGTATACCACAATGAACACAATCGTCTTTGACGGGTTGACTATAAGCGTCAAGAACGTTCCTATTGCAAAGGACGCGAACGCTCCTATATACGGAATGAACGCGAACACGGCCGCCAAGACAGACATCAGCGCAGCATAGGGGAGATTGAATATTGTGAGCGCTATGAATATGAGCGCGCCCAAAATTATAGCCTCCACGCACTGACCTGACAGGAACTTAGCATACGTTTCTCTTCCGAGCGACGCTATGTGCATGACCTTTTCTACATGTTTCGGTCTGCAATACGCATCCATCAGCTTTTTAAATTGTATGCTCAAAGTCTTTTTGCTGAAAAGCACATACACGGCGATTACCACGGCAAATGTTGCGGTCACAACTCCCGAGATAGTTGTAGTCGCCGCTCCTATTACGGTTGAAAGTATCGTTCCGCTGCCCGATATTACTCCGTTTATCAGGCTGGGTATGTCCGTTGTCTTGAGCCATGCCTCAAATCCCGATATATCTATGTTGTGCTCGTTTAGGAACTCTACCCACTCCGGCCACTTTTGCTGCAAAAGTGAGAACACGTTCTTTACCGATCTCACGATTTCCGGACCTGCAATCGTTCCCACAAGCGCAATCACGGCAACAATGATGATGATCACCGCAATTGTGCTGAATTTTGTCACGGTCGATTCTTTCGGTTTGCGCTTTTTTGTCCTGAAAAAGTTGTTTATGATTTTTTCAAGCCCGCTTATCGGCACGTTGAGCACAAACGCCAGCATAAGGCCTATGAAAACCGGAAGTATCAGCATGACGACAGCGCGCAAAAAGCTTATGACGTCGCTTAAATTCATAAGCCCTACGAACAATACGACGCCGAAAGCTATAAGCAGCATCAGTTGTTTGATACTTCGGTTCATACCCTTAAAACACCTTTCGTTTTATAGTAAGCCGCCAGAATGCATATATCGGCCGGCGTCAATGTATTTGCCTCCACAAAATGCTCAGTGTGAGCTTTTCGCGCTCTTCGCTGCTCTTAAAAAGCTTGTACCCGACGGCAATGGTTATTATGGTAAAACCTATGCATATGGAAATGACGCCGAGTTTAAGCGAAAATGCCGTCATCAGCGGCAGAGCTGTTATGTACGCTGCAATCGTGCGGTATATGTTCGGAGAAATTTTTAATATCACCGAGAAGAATATAAACGTCGCAGCCATTATCAGCACCGGCTCAAACATCGGCACAAGCCCTAAAAGGCATCCGAATGTTGCGGCGATTCCTTTTCCGCCGTGAAAGCCGTTGAGGATGGGGAATATATGCCCGATGACGGGTGCGCACAGCACAAGCGCAAACAGCACATTGTCCCTGACGCAGCCGGGGTTGTTCATTATGCACAGCCTCACCGGTATGTAGCCCTTTAAAAGCTCGCATACAAGGGTGAGCACGCCGCAAAGAACTCCGCCGTACATAAATGCGTTTGCCGTGCCGGGATTTTTGTCCTTGCTCTTTTCGGTTATGCTTCCTGTGTGAAGTATTTTAGCCCATATCGGAGCGTAAAGTATGCTTCCCGAGATGTAGCCCAAAATTATATAAATAAGCATTTTAATCTGACGCTCATTCTGCGTCGGTTATTTGTATTTCCGTGTCGGAGGTGCCTGAGTCGGCATCGGACGAGCTTCCGCCCGATGAATGGTTGTCGCGAAGCTTTGTAAATGTAGATATTCCGTCGATAACAGCCTCTACGATCATGGCTGCGCCTACAAACGCCCACATCACATCTACCGAGACGAACGGGTTAATAAGTATTACGGCTGCAAGTATTACAGATGTAGCTGCTCCGACGGCGGGAACTATCCAGTCGCCCTTTTTGAGCCTTATAATGTCAACAACCCACTGCAGTTTTATAAGTCCTGTTACAAGTATTATTATACCATACACTATGGCAAGAACGGGGAACACATCGGCAAACCATCCGGGGTTGACTATGCAGAACACTCCGCCGCAGATAAATATAAGTCCTCTTGCCAAGCTTGTAGTCATTGCGCCGACTTCGGGACTGAGCCTGAAGTAGTTCATGACGCTCAAGACGCCCAGTACGGTCAGCGCTATTCCTATGACGGTTATTATAGCTGACGTGAAAGCAATGGGATCGATAAAGATGAGTATTCCCACAGCCAGCTCGCACAAACAGTAGATAAGCGACTTAAAGTTATACAGAAACTTTTTCATTTGCCTTTTCTCCTTTCGCTGCCGACATAAGTGCGCCCGCGGTTGCTCTTGCATGCGGCTTGCGCCTGTAGCATATAAAGTATGCTATTATACATATCGGTACAGCTACTATTATATCAATAACCGAGTGCTGTTTCAAGAACACAGTGGATATTGAAATGAGAATTGCCGTCACTGTGAAGGCTATGCGCCATCCCTTTGATGAAAAACGCTTTGTGTGCCAGCCGCAGAACATAGCGGCGAAGGAACCTATGACGTGAAGGGAAGGGCAGACGTTTGTGTTGGTGTCAAACTGATAAAAGTCAGCTATAAACCTCGTTAAAAAGTTGTCCCTCTCAAACTCGGCAGGTCTTAAATACTGAGCATTGGGGTACAGGAAGAATATTATCAGCGAAACCGTATATGTAATGATGATAAACTGCATCATCTTAGTAAAGCTTTCTGCGTCGAAGAAAAACGAATACGCAAGCATGCCTACTAAAAATACGAACCAGAACATGTACGGGATTAAGAACAGCTCATTAAATGGTATGTAGTCGTCTAAAAAACAATACATCTCATGATATGCCGGCGGTTTGTATATCCTCTCAGCAAACAGGAACGCCAAGCCGTAAAACGGCCAGTACAGCAAAAGAAGAACGTACCTAAATTCTCCCTTCAGTTTGCTGAAGCGAAACCTGCGGTAATCTATAAGCTTATCCATGTGCGAATTCTCCTTAGTGAGTTATTTCGCGCTCAGTTCAGTTTGCCCAGCGGGTCACCGTTATAAGCTCCACTATTGTCATAGTCACGTTCACGACTTATGACTTTGTCCTCACGGTCTATCAACTTCTGAAGCCGCGCGCGGTTGTATCTTTGCATGATTACATACGGGATGTTTGCGGCGATGTATATGACAGTGCATATGATTCCGCCTATGCCGTCCCATATTTCAAGACATTCAAGGCTGAGCAATATAAGCGCAACATGCGTGATCTCCGCTATGCAGGTCTCCTGAAGCACCACAATTATTCTGTCACGGTCGGTTGACACCATCTTCTTAGGAGGCATTATCTTTGTGCATATTTTGCTCATATCGGGCAGCTTGTTCTGCCACGATTTTATTTTGAGCTTGTTGTATATTCTTCCGCCGTGCTCCCACTCAAAGCTTTTCCACGGAAATGACCTTGAATCAAACCAGCGCTTAGGAACTATCCTTCCTGATATGAAAATTATAATTCCCACTGTGCCAAGGTATAAAATACAATGTAAAAGTTTCATTTGCGCATCCTTTCTGCAAAATACAAAATCGCAATATAAAATCGCAATAAGCTTTCACATATAAATATATCGCGCGAATGTCAACTTATTATCAACTCAAGCTCAATTGTTGTTGAGGTTTTGGATATATATTCTAAAATTGATGTGCCTTATCGGTTAAAACCGGACAGGCATATGCGATCATTTGTCACGCGGGTATCGTGACGGTAAATTTGCAGCCCTTGACCGCACCGTCGTCCGAAAGTATGTTTTCGACATCTATTTTTCCGCGGCACATGGCAAGTATGCGGCTGACAAGCGCAAGTCCCAAGCCGTTGCCCTCCTCCTTGTGTGATGAATCCGCCTGATAAAACCGGTCGAATATGTGCTTCATCGCGTTCTCGCTTATTCCCGGGCCGTTGTCCTCAATGGTGAATATTATGTTTGAAGAGCCGTCCTTAAAGAGCTTTATTTTTATTATTCCGTCCTGAGGGTCAAACTTAATCGCGTTGCCTATAAGGTTTGTCCAAACGTGTATCATCAGACCTTCTGTGCCGACATACTCAATCGACTGCATGTCAACATCAAAATCTATGTTTTTCTTTGACCAGTCCGCCTCAAGCGAGATTATCGCCTGCCGTATCTGCTCGTCAAGGCTGAAGGCTTCTTTTTTTAGACTGTATCACCTGATTGTCCACCTTAGAAAGCAAGAGTATGTTTCCCACAAGGGTGGACAAACGCTTTGTGTTGAAGAGTATCTTGTCCACATACTCTTTTTCCTGCTCCGATACCTCCGGGCTGCCCTGCAAAAGCGTCGCATAACCTTCTATGGCATTTATCGGCGTTTTAAATTCGTGCGAAACGTTAGACACAAAGTCAGTCTGCAAAACCTCTGTCGCGCTCAGCTCGCTCGCCATCAGATTAAAACTCTCGCATATGTCCTCAAGCTCTTTGTAGCTGCTTTTGTTGCTTATCCTGACGCTGAAATCGCCCTTAGCCACCTTGCTCATGGCGCGGCTCAGCTTTGTCACCGGCTCTAAAAAGCTCTTGCCTATGAACGCAGTCACGACAATGCCTATTGTAAGGCTGAATATAAGCAGCCATGCAAACACCGGCAGGTCTATTGTGTACTCAAACAGCTTTTTAAATATCGCAGATATGATAGATGATATTATCACCACCGCAAGTATGTCGCTCATAACGAGTATTGTAAAAACAACATGCAGCTCAAGCTTGGGCTTTTTTCTTTTTGGTGCGTTTTGAGCTGTGCCTGCGGCGGATTTGTCTCTTTTCTTTGTCATGTTCTTATCACCTTGTATCCGACACCTCTCATTGTGACTATCTTAAAATCGGGATTGTCCTTAAACCGCTCTCTCAGCCTTGCTATATGCACCTCAAGCGTATGGCTGTCGGTGTCAGAATCATAGCCCCAAACGTCGTCCATGAGCTGCTGCCTTGTAAATATCTTTCCGGGGAAGGACGCCATCTTGTATAGCAGCATAAACTCCTTTTGCGGCAAGTATACCTTTTCTTTGCTCGTCGTCACGCATAAGTAGTCGTACTCAAGCACGGTGCCGCCTATTACCTGCTTGCGCTCGTTTATCATCTTTGCGCGCCTTAACAAAGCTTCCACCCTTAAAACCATCTCGTTTACGTTTATGGGCTTGACCATGTAGTCGTCCGTGCCTGACATATAGCCCTTTTTCATGTCGTCAAATGCATCCTTTGCGGTTATCATGAGCACGGGAGTTTCGATGCCGCTTTCCCTCAGCTGCCTTACAAGGCTGTACCCGTCGGTTATAGGCATCATGATGTCGGAAATTATAAGGTCATAATACTCGCTTTCAAGCTCGTCAAGCGCTTCCTTGCCGTTTGACACGCCCTTTACCGAATATCCGTTCTTAATGAGGACATGCTTAAAAAGCTGCCTCAGCTCCGCATCGTCCTCGGCAATCAGAATTTTGAACACAGCCGACACCACCCCTTATCGTAGCGTTTACATTTATTTAACCCTTTCATCTTGTTTTAAGCTAAAGCGAATTTTTATCTTAAATAATCAAGGCGATATCTATGAAAATGATTATATACTATTAACTTCATATATGCAAGCACATCAAACCACAAATAGATGAAATCGTGTATATAAGGCAGATTAGCTTAGACTAACTTTTTTCTCTGCATGCCTTGACAAATACCATGAGGGGGTATATAATCAAGCAAGAATACAGCATACAAAGGAGGATTATCTGCCATGAGCGACATCAAAGACGGAAACAAGGATATAATGAACGAAAGCGAAGTGTGTAAAGCATGCTCACTTCACACAAACACCGCACGATCTGATGAGCAAAAGCGCATGCTTTTAAACCGCCTGAGCAGAATAGAGGGGCAGGTCAGGGGAATCATGCGAATGATAGAATCGGATGCATATTGCAACGATGTGCTGATACAGTCTGCGGCGGTAAATGCCGCAATGAATTCTTTTAATAAGGAGCTTTTGTCACTGCATATCCACTCCTGCGTCGCAAGGGATATACGTGAGGGAAAGGATGAAATCATAGATGAGCTGGTTGCAACCGTGCAAAAGCTCATGAAATGAGGTGGAATATATGGCGAACGAAAAGAACGAAAAAATGCATAAAGAGCAGTTCAATGTGACAGGCATGAGCTGTGCGGCTTGCTGCGCAAGGGTTGAAAAGTCCGTGTCAAAAGTCCCGGGCGTCAAATCCTGCGCGGTGAGCCTTTTGACAAACTCGATGAGCGTTGAGGGAACCGCCTCACCTGAAAGCATAATCTCCGCCGTAAAGGACGCGGGATACGGAGCGTCTTTAAAGCAGCTTGACGGAAAGTCCGCCGCCGCAAAGACAAGCGTGGACGACGACCCTCTTGCTGACAGGGAAACGCCGGTTTTAAAGAAAAGACTGATAGCGTCAATAGGATTCCTTTTGGTGCTCATGTACTTTTCCATGGGTCACATGATGTTTGGCTTGCCTCTGCCCGAGTTTTTTGAAGGAAACCACGCTGCTGTAGCCGCAGTCCAGATGCTTCTTGCGGGCATAGTGATGGTCATAAACCAGAAGTTTTTCATCAGCGGATTCAAGAGCCTGCTCCATGGAGCGCCCAACATGGATACGCTGGTGGCGCTGGGAACGGGTGTTGCGTGGCTCTATTCGATGAGCGTCAACCTGTGGCCGCAGTGGTTCCCGATGGAAGCGCGACATCTTTATTACGAAGCCAGCGCGATGATTATCGGTCTGATCAATCTCGGCCATATGCTGGAAGCGCGCGCACGCCAGCGTTCTTCTAAGGCGCTGGAAAAGTTACTCGATTTAACCCCGCCGACGGCACGCCTGGTTACTGACGAAGGTGAAAAAAGCGTGCCTCTGGCAGAAGTGCAGCCAGGTATGTTGCTGCGCCTGACGACCGGCGATCGCGTACCGGTAGATGGAGAGATTACCCAGGGCGAAGCATGGCTGGATGAAGCGATGCTGACGGGCGAACCAATCCCGCAGCAAAAAGGCGAAGGCGATAGCGTCCATGCCGGGACAGTGGTACAGGACGGCAGTGTGCTGTTTCGTGCCAGTGCGGTTGGCAGCCATACTACGCTGTCGCGGATTATTCGTATGGTGCGCCAGGCCCAGAGCAGTAAGCCAGAAATCGGTCAGCTGGCGGATAAAATCTCAGCCGTATTTGTGCCGGTAGTGGTGGTTATTGCGCTTGTCAGTGCGGCAATCTGGTATTTCTTTGGTCCGGCACCGCAGATTGTCTATACCCTGGTGATTGCCACCACGGTGCTGATTATTGCCTGTCCGTGTGCGCTGGGGCTGGCGACGCCGATGTCGATTATTTCGGGCGTCGGGCGGGCGGCTG
>DDJI01000044.1:17069-18049 GCA_002338885.1 Ruminococcus sp. UBA1828
TTCGATAAAACCGGGACGCTGACCGAAGGGAAGCCGCAGGTTGTCGCAGTGAAAACATTTGCTGATTTTGACGAAGCGCAGGCGCTGCGTCTGGCGGCGGCACTGGAACAAGGTTCCAGCCATCCGCTGGCACGAGCGATCCTCGATAAAGCAGGTGATATGCAGCTACCGCAGGTCAACGGTTTCCGCACATTGCGCGGGCTGGGCGTGAGCGGTGAAGCTGAAGGTCATGCGTTATTGCTGGGCAATCAGGCGCTGTTAAATGACCAACAGGTCGATACCAAAGCAATTGAAGCAGATATTTCAGCTCAGGCATCGCAAGGGGCAACGCCTGTGCTGCTGGCGGTTGACGGGAAAGCGGTAGCCCTGCTGGCAGTACGCGATCCGTTGCGTAGTGATAGCGTGGCGGCGCTGCAACGCCTGCATAAAGCGGGATATCGCCTGGTGATGCTAACCGGGGATAACCCGACCACCGCCAATGCGATCGCTAAAGAAGCAGGGATTGATGAGGTGATCGCCGGGGTGCTGCCGGACGGTAAAGCCGAAGCGATCAAACATCTGCAAAGTGAAGGACGTCAGGTGGCAATGGTGGGCGACGGCATTAACGATGCGCCAGCGCTGGCTCAGGCGGATGTCGGTATTGCGATGGGTGGCGGCAGTGATGTTGCCATTGAAACCGCGGCGATTACCCTGATGCGCCATAGCCTGATGGGTGTTGCGGATGCGCTCGCAATTTCCCGCGCAACGCTGCGCAACATGAAGCAGAACCTGCTCGGTGCGTTTATCTACAACAGTATCGGTATTCCGGTCGCCGCCGGTATTTTGTGGCCGTTCACTGGAACACTGCTTAACCCGGTGGTTGCCGGAGCGGCAATGGCGCTCTCGTCGATCACCGTAGTGAGTAACGCCAACCGATTGCTGCGGTTTAAACCGAAGGAATAAGTACATCATTGCGGATGCGCTGCTTTAGGGTGGCGCAT
>DDJI01000105.1:0-188 GCA_002338885.1 Ruminococcus sp. UBA1828
GTAAACGCCATTGTCTGGCCGCCCTCGATAGTTCCCGTCACTTTTTCGCCTATCACAAACCCCACAAGGGTTATGATTGCAAACATCACGCCCTGAAGAACCACTTTTACTCCCAGGCCCTTTGCAAATATGCCTTCGTTTTTGGGCTTAGGCTTGTGATCCATGACGTCGTCCTCTACCGCTTCCAT
>DDJI01000105.1:233-6128 GCA_002338885.1 Ruminococcus sp. UBA1828
AATCCACAAAAGCTGCATGGACAAAAGCGGAGTCTTTTGCCAAAGTACCATTGCGAAGAACACCGTAAGGACTTCGCCTATGTTTGTTCCGAGCAGGAATCCTACGACCTTCTTTATGTTGGCGTATATTCCCCTGCCCTCTTTTACGGCGTCTACTATTGTGGCAAAGTTGTCGTCCGTCAAGGTCATGTCTGCCGCGCCCTTTGCAACATCCGTTCCGGTTATGCCCATTGCGCAGCCGATATCGGCAGCCTTGAGCGCGGGAGCGTCGTTTACTCCGTCGCCGGTCATCGAGACAACCTGTCCCTTTCTCTGCCATGCCTTGACTATGCNNTCGTTGACGCCGTCTCCGGTCATCGAAACGACCTGACCGCGTCTCTGCCATGCCTTGACTATGCGTATTTTATTCTCGGGTGAAACTCTTGCGTAAACAGCTATGTTCTCAACCTGCTTGTCAAGCTCTTCATCGCTCATCGCATCAAGCTCCGCTCCGGTTATCGCCTTATCGGTGTCGAGAAGTATTCCCAGCTCCTTAGCTATAGCCGACGCCGTTACGACGTGGTCGCCTGTTATCATTACCGGCTTTATGCCTGCACGGCGGCAAAGCGCAACCGCCTGCTTGGCCTCAGGTCTCGGCGGGTCTATCATGCCGACAAGTCCCATAAAGTGCAGTCCGTTTTCAAGCTCCTCAGATGTGATTTGCTCCGGCAGAGCATCAATCTCCTTGTACGCTATTGCAAGAACTCTTAATGCGTCCCTGCTCATCGATTCCGTCATTTGCTTTGCAGCGTCAAGGTCGCCGCTTATGCACCTTTTGGCCATGACGTCAAACGCGCCCTTGACAATGACGACGATTTTGCCGTCTATGCGGTTTACGGTGCTCATGAGCTTTCTGTCGGAATCAAAAGGTATCTCGGCAAGGCGCGGGTATTTTTCGCCCAAGTCGCCCTGCTCCATGCCGTTTTTATGCGCCGCGACGATTATTGCGGTTTCGGTGGGGTCTCCGAGGTGCTTTTCCTCATCGTCCTCAAAGACAACCGAGCCGTCGCAGCAAAGCGTTCCGTACATAAGCAGCTTTCTTATCTTTTCGGAGTTTGAAGAGCTTATAAGCTCGGTGTCGGAGTCTCCGTCCGCATACGCTTTGGTGAGCGTCATGCGGTTTTGAGTGAGCGTTCCGGTTTTATCTGAGCATATTACCGATGCGCTTCCTAAGGTCTCAACAGCGGGGAGCTTGCGGATAAGGGCGTTCTTTCTCACCATGCGCTGAACGCCTATTGACAAAACTATCGTGACTATTGCGGGCAAGCCCTCGGGTATTGCGGACACCGCCAGCGAGACCGCCGTCATGAATATCTCAAGCACCGGCGTGCCGCTTACGAGTCCTACCACAAATATGACCGCGCACGCCGCAAGCGCCATTATGCCAAGGTATTTGCCGAGCTGAGCAAGCTTTTGCTGCAAAGGAGTTTGCGTGTCCTCCTCGTTGTCTAAAAGTCCCGCTATCTTTCCCATTTCGGTGTCCATGCCGGTGGCGGTGACGACTGCGGTGGCAGTTCCGTAGGTTATCGAGCAGCCGGAGTAAACCATGTTTTGCCTGTCGCCGAGCGGAGCGCCTTCCTTAACCTCGGCAAGGTAGTCCTTTTCGGACGGCACAGACTCTCCGGTAAGCGCAGATTCCTCCGATTTAAGCCCTGCGCTGTGAATGAGCTTTGCATCTGCGGGCACGAAGTCTCCCGCCTCAAGCTTTATTATATCTCCCGGGACAAGCTGCGACGCATCGATTATGCTTTCTTTTCCGTCGCGGATTACCCTTGCATGCGGCGCGGACATGTTTTTAAGCGCATCAAGCGCCTTTTCCGCCTTACCTTCCTGGTATACGCCCATTATGGCGTTGAGGATAACTATGAGCAGTATCAGCGCCGGCTCAAACAGCTCGCCCCAATTTTGCTCCACGCACACAACGACAAATGACACGATCGCCGCTGCGATGAGTATCAGTATCATTGCGTCCTTGAACTGGTCAAAAAATCTCTGAAGGGTGGTTTTCTTTTTCTTTTCCTTGAGTTTGTTCTGACCGTACCTGCTCAGTCTGATAGATACTTCCTGAGAGTCAAGGCCCTTTTTAGGGTCAACGCTCAGCTCTTTTAAAAGCTCGTCGTTATTTTGACAATAAGGGTTCATTGCATCCTCCGAAATATTTATTTTATAATTATAACCTGATTTTTATCGTCTTTTGTACATCTTTTAACCGATTATCCATGCCTGCGCGCTGAAGTCGGAATCGGCGGCGCCGTACTGCGCAAGTATCTTTTTGCCTTTGGCGTTGCCCATGGCATTGCCTATGGCATTGCTCACATCGACCGGCTTTGACATTGCAAACCTGTGCGCAACAACAAGGCTTCTTTCTCCGTACTGCCTTATCACAAGCTGGTTGCCCACAGGAGTGTTAAAGCTTTGAGCCGTGCACTCTATGGTTGTGGTGACGCCGTTTTTAATTATGTCTGCGGCTTTCTTATAAAACGCTATGCCTTCGTCTATGAGCCTCCACTGCTCGTCGGAAAGGCTGTATATATCTCCGCTTAAGCACATGCGTCCTAAGAACGTGTTTACTATCGAATAGTATATCCTCTGCGCGCTGTCGCTTGTGCGCATGACAGCCCATATCTGGCTTTGAGACGGCTTCATCACCCGATGCATGTTTGCAGCTATCATTGGTATTGCCGTTGTCTCATGTGCATCGGAAAAGCTTCCCTGCGAGCAAAGCTCCATCATCGACGGCTCCGACCTGTGACCTCCGCTTGAGCAGTTTTCTATGACTATATCGGGCACCTCGCGGCGGATTTTCTCAAAGAAGCGCCGGCTTGCCTCTACTTTTCTTCTGAGACCCTCGCCGAGGCTTTCCGCGCCGTCGCATCCTATGCCTATTGAGTCGTTATAGTCTATCTTAACGTATCCGAAACCGTTGTCTTTAAGGAGCTTTATCACCTTTTCGGTGAGATATTCTACCACCCACGGGTCCTCCATATCCCAAAAGCGTCTGTCGCCGGATGTGATGTAGCACCCGTCCTTTTTCAGCAGGTGATCGCTGTTATAATACTTTGACCCTCTGCCCACGGTCTCAAGCTCAAACCATATTCCCGGTATCATGCCGCGAGAACGTATGTAATCGGCGGTTGCTTTGAGGCCTCCCGGGAACTTTTCCTCGTTTACCTCCCAGTCGCCTATGCTGTTCCACCAGCCGTCTCCGTGTCCGTACCATCCTGAATCCATCACCAAGAACTTTATGCCCTTGCCGCTAAGCTTGTCGCATATTCTCTTCATGTTTTCAAAGCTCGGATTGCCCCATGTCGTGCAGTACTCGTTAAATGCTATGTCCATGTCGCAGTCAAGCGGCGAAACGTTGGGATGCTGTGCCTTTACAAGCTTGTCGCACGCCTCATAAAGCGTGCTGCCGACGGCTATAACCGCCTTTGGCGTTGTAAAGCTCTCCCCCGGCGCTATCTTTTTGAACCAGTGCCCGAAATCCCTGTCCGCTATTCCTCCGACAACTGCCAGCGTCTCATCCTCGCGGCAGCTCACTTCCATCTGCCACGACGACGCCAAATAAAGCTGCACCGCGACAAACCTCTTGTTCTCGCTGTCCTCAAGGGCTATGAAGGGAAAATACTTTCTTACGGGCATTGAACCCAAGTTTCCGAACTTCTCAACTCTTGTTGCGCATCTGTTCCATGACGGCTCCAAGCCAAGCTCCACCGTGGTTTCGGTTCTGAGCCTTCCCTCTGCGCTCCAAAACGACTGCATGCGGTGAATTTTATCCGCCTTCACGCCTTTTATCGCAAACGACGAGAGCATTTCAAGCACCGCCTCGCTGTCGGACAGGTTTTCAAATGTAGTGCTCACCGCCACGGCGTCGCCTATTTGCTCTTTGTTCAGGGTGACGCGGTGGCCGCGATGATTTTTATACACCGTCTTATCCGGCGTGTCGGATATCTTCTCAAGAGATTTTGTGGATTCCGACCTGCAAAGCGACAGCCCGTTTGTAAAACCGTCCGGGTGCGCATCCCCTCTTAATTTAAGCTCAACGTAAAACTCCATAAATGCCTCCAAGTACTTAGTTGCAATGTCAACTACAGTTGCTGCGTAAACTACGCAAAAACCATTTTACCATATGCCATAACATAAAAGCAATAGTTTTTAAGCTGTATGCAGCATGCTGACGCGTTAACGTGCCGAGCAGCACATAGCTTGAAACGGTTTTGTCGTTTGTTGTTGAAAATATACTGAGCGCATGGTATACTTATCAAGACGAATTTATTAAAAAGAGGCGGGATTTATATGGAATATCGCACGGAACACGACTCTTTGGGCGAGGTCGCTGTCCCTGCCGACAGGTATTGGGGAGCGCAAACTCAAAGGAGCTTTGAAAACTTTAAAATAGGAATAGAAAAAATGCCGAAAGAGATAATACACGCTTTCGGAATATTAAAGCTTGCTGCGGCGAGGACAAACCTTGAGCTTGTCCCGCAGAGGATGACGCAGGAAAAATGCCGCTACATCAGTGAGGCGGCAAACGAGGTGATAAGCGGCGCGCTTTCGGAGCACTTCCCGCTTGCGGTGTGGCAGACGGGCAGCGGAACCCAAAGCAACATGAATGTAAACGAAGTGATTGCAAACCGCGGCAACGAGCTTGCCGGCAAAAAGCTTTTGCATCCGAACGACGATGTGAACATGTCTCAGTCGTCAAACGACACCTTCCCCACCGCCATGCACATAGCGGCGGTGCTTGAAACGGAGAAAACTCTGCTTCCGGCTATCAAGACGCTTGCGGATACGCTTGCAAGGCTTGAGAGCGAAAACGCCGGCATTGTAAAGAGCGGAAGAACGCATCTTGAGGACGCAACGCCTATTACCTTCGGGCAGGAGATAAGCGGATGGAGGGCGTCTCTTGAAAAGGACGCGGAGCTGATACGCCTGTCCGAAAAGCCGCTTAAAGCGCTTGCGCTCGGAGCTACCGCCGTCGGAACGGGACTTAACGCGCCGAAAGGCTTTGACAAGGCGGTTGCCGAAGAGGTGAGCCGCATAACCGGAATAGATTTTTACACTGCGCAGAACAAGTTCCATGCGCTGTCGTCAAAAGACGAGCTTGTGTTTGCGCATGGTGCGCTGAAGGCTCTTGCATGCGACCTCATGAAGATAGCAAACGACATCCGCTGGCTTGCAAGCGGTCCGAGGTGCGGACTCGGGGAGATAACCATCCCCGAAAACGAGCCGGGTTCTTCGATAATGCCGGGCAAGGTCAACCCCACGCAATGCGAAGCCATGACGATGGTGGCCGTGCAGGTCATCGCCAACGACGTGGCCGTGGGCATGGCCGCCAGCCAGGGCAACTTCGAGCTCAATGTCTTTTTGCCGGTGTCCGCCTACAACTTCATGCAGTCGGTGCGACTGCTCGCCGACTGTATGGCCTCCTTTGACCGCAACTGCGCCCAGGGCATCACCGCCGACCGGGAGCGCTGCCGGCAGAACCTTCACAACTCCCTGATGCTGGTCACCGCCCTGAACCCCTACATCGGCTACGACAACGCGGCCAAGACCGCCAAGCTGGCCTACGCGGAGGATATCTCCCTGAAGGAGGCCTGTGTGAAGCTGGGCTTCTTGACGCCGGAGCGGTTCGACCAGGTCTTCCATCCGGAGGAGATGGCGGGGGTCCCCGCCCAGACAGAGACAAAAGGAGGTCCCGACCATGGATGAGATCAGCAGAAAGTCCCTGGAGCTCCACTATGCCCTCCAGGGCAAGATCGAGGTGGTGGCCCGGAAGCATGTGGAGACCCGGGAGGACCTGTCCCTCCTCTACACCCCCGGTGTGGCCCAGCCCTGCCTGGAGATCCAGAAGGA
>DDJI01000105.1:6144-6452 GCA_002338885.1 Ruminococcus sp. UBA1828
CAACCTGGTGGCCGTCATCACCGACGGCTCCGCCGTCCTGGGCCTGGGGGACATCGGCCCCGCCGCCGGGATGCCGGTGATGGAGGGGAAGTGCGCCCTCTTCAAGGAGTTCGGCGGGGTGGACGCCTTCCCCCTGTGCGTGGACACCCAGGATGTGGACAAGCTGGTGGAGACCATCGCCTTGATTTCCAAGAGCTTCGGCGGCATCAACCTGGAGGACATCGCCGCCCCCCGGTGCTTTGAGGTGGAGCGCCGCCTGAAGGAGGTCTGCGACATCCCCGTCTTCCACGACGACCAGCACGGCACCG
>DDJI01000105.1:6484-6674 GCA_002338885.1 Ruminococcus sp. UBA1828
CCCTCCTCAACGCCGTGAAGGTCACCGGCAAGCGGACGGGGGAGCTAAACATCGTCATCAACGGGGCGGGGGCCGCCGGCATCGCCATCGCCAAGCTCCTCCTGGCCATGGACTTCGGCAGCGTCACCCTCTGCGACATCCACGGGATCATCTGCGAGGGGGACCCGGGGCTCAACCCCGGCCAGGAGGA
>DDJI01000106.1 GCA_002338885.1 Ruminococcus sp. UBA1828
ATGTCATACAGCATTTTGTAGGCCTTCTCCGGGTCCATCCAGTTGTTGGTGGGGCCGGCGTTCTCCTTCTTCTCGCAGCAGATGAAGGTCCGGTCCTCCACGCGGGCCACGTCGTTGACGGCGGTGCGGTGCAGATAGCAGCCCGGCAGCTTTTCCTCGTTGAGCTTGATCATCTCGCCGGTGGAGATGGCTTCTTCTCTCAGGGCGTTGAGCTGTTCTTCGCTGCCGTCGATCCAGACAACCTTGTCCGGCTTAGTGAGTGCGATCATCTCATCGACCCACTTGTTTACGTTTGGGTTCTTAGTAAGTGATGCCATTATATTGATCTCCTTTTTAAAAGATTTTTTAACTTATAAAGCTGTTTGAGGAACATTGCGTCTTATGCTAAAACCAATTTTTCCTCATGTATTATGATACACCCCGAGAGTCAACATGTCAAGCGAGCAACTTTAAGTTTCACGAAATTTTCAAAATCGTTCATCCTATAAACTATCATTATACCCGTTATGACAAAGCCGAGTTTTGTTATTATATATCAATCTCAAAGTTTATAAAAATCATTGTTATGCGGGCGCATATCGTTTAAAATAAAAGAAAATAAAACTAAGGAGCAGATGTATTATGGGTAGAATAACATTCATCAATAATAACAGCATACTCTTTGAGCGCAGAGATGAAACCATGCTCATCGAGCCGTACGGTCTCAACTGCATCAGAGTAAGATCATCAAAAAACGCAAAGCTTTCGGATGAAAAGTGGACGCTTTTGGATCCACTTGACAACTCAAAGCCCGTTTTAGAGGGCGATGACAAGCATGCGACCCTTACAAACGGCGACATAAGCGTGAGGGTTTCAACCACAAACGACTGGGGCGGCGAGCTTTGCTTCATGCGCAAGGGCAAGCAGATACTCACCACCAAAAACTACGGCGACTACGTCATGCGTTACGTGCACACCGAGGGCGACAACTACCGCATAAGGTACGTTTTCAACGCAAACGACGGCGAGCACATTTACGGACTCGGTCAGGAGCAGGAGGATGCGTTCGACCGCAAGGGCACATCGACCGAGCTTGTTCACTACAACACAAAGTCTGTCATCCCCTTCTACTATTCCTCTTTGGGATACGGATTCCTTTGGAACAACCCCGCTCCCGGAAGATGCGAAACGACATTTAACCACACCATGTGGGTTGCGGACAGCGCATATCAGGCGGACTTCATAGTTTTTGTCGGCGACACGCCCAAGGACGTAATGAAAACATACGCAGACCTCACCGGCTACAGCCCCATGATGCCCAAGTGGGCGGCGGGATTCTGGCAGTGCAAGTGCCGCTACGAGTCTCAGGACATACTTTTGAACGTGGCAAGGGAGTACAAGCGCCGCGGAATACCGATAGACGCGATTGTAATAGACTTCTTCCACTGGACGGAACAGGGCGACCTCAAGTTTGACCCCAAGTACTGGCCCGATCCCAAGGCCATGTGCGACGAACTTAAAGAAATGGGAATTGAGCCTGTCGTGTCGGTGTGGCCGACGATAAGCCCCAAGAGCGAAAACTGGGACGAGATGAACAACCGCAACATGCTTGTGAGAACGGAAAACGGTCAGTATCCGACCTTTGACTTCTTCGGAATGATCACCTTCATAGACCCCACCAACCCCGAAACGGCTAAGTTCTACTGGGACAAGGTAAAGAAAAATTACTACGACTACGGCATTAAAAACTTCTGGCTTGACGAGGCGGAGCCTGAGGTTCACCCGCAGCAGTTTGCAAACCTCAAGATGTATGCGGGAAACGGCGCTCAAACTGCGCTCATATATCCCTACTACTACAACAAGATTTTCTATGACGGACTCAAGAGCGAAGGCGAAACCGAGATAATCTCTTTGACAAGAGCGGCATACACCGGCAGCCAGCGCGTCGGAGCATGCGTTTGGAACGGCGACATCATGTCGAGCTTCTTTGCGCTCAGACAGAGCATTTCGAGCGGTCTTTCAATGGCAATGTGCGGCATACCGTGGTGGAACAGCGACATAGGCGGATTCCTGTTCGGCGACACCGAGTCAAAGAGCTTCCGCGAGCTTATCGTAAGATGGTTCCAGTTTGGCCTGTTCTGCCCCATCATGAGACTCCACGGCACAAGGCTCAATCAGTCTTACTATGTCGATGAGGCTCCCGACGTAATGGTCAAGGGCGGCGGCTACAACGAAATATGGCACTTTGGCGATGAAAACTATCCCGTGCTCAAAAAGCTCATAGAAACCCGTGAAAAGATGAGACCCTACACCCTTGCAATCGCCAAGGAGGCGTCGGAAAACGGTTCTCCCATGATGAGACCCATGTTCTATGAGTTCCCGCAGGACAAAAAGTGCTACGAGCTTTGGGATCAGTATATGTTCGGCGGCGATATTCTCTTTGCTCCTATCTACAACGAGGGACAGACAGACCGCGAGGTATACCTGCCCGAGGGCGAGTGGATAAGCGTGCTGGACAAGAAAGAGTACGCAGGCGGACAGACGGTAGACATGCACGCCGAGGTGAGCGAGTACATCGCATTTGTCAAAAAGGGCAGCGATGTTTTGAATGCGTTCATCTGATATGACCTGCCTTGACATAGCGCAAATGCTCGGTCTGGACGATGAGGTAATCTCCAACGTGGAAAAGCGCTGCGCCGAGATAGATTTCGGAGCCATATCGTCCTCGCAGAACAAGCTTTTCGACCCCCCGCTGTGACAGGAGGGATTGCAGGAGCTGTGGGACTACTGCGGCGACGACCCTTTGGGCATGAAGATTCTCACCATAATGCTCGACTGCCTTGTGAAAACGCATGAAAGATATAAAGCCTTAGGGATACCAAATAAAATATTTATTGACACGATGGGCTTTATTCCGCGCTTTATAGCCGGTCATAAAGCTGCGCACGGCGTGAGCGCGTTTGTGTGGTCGTGGTGGCTCCCGAGAGAGATATCCCTTAAAGAGTTCAGAATCGGCGAGTATGAGTACGAATTTTTGACGGACAACGGCGAAAGAAGGATCAACCTTCACATTCCTTCCGACGCCGACCTCAAATGCGGCGACATTGAAGCCATCTACCCGTTCGTAAAAGAGTACTACCCCGAATACGACGGCTGCGAGATAGTTTGCGATTCCTGGCTTTTGTCTGCAGAGCTTAAAAAGCTGCTTTCGGAGGACTCAAACATAATACGCTTTCAAAACAAGTTCAGAATAGAGCGTGTTGATGAAGACAGCCCGTACTTTCTCGGATGGGTGTATCCCGGCAAGGAAAATTTGCCTTACAGCGAGCTTCCGGAGGACACCACGCTTCAAAGGGCAATGAAAAAGCACCTTGAGGCGGGAAGAAAAGTCGGCAGCGCATACGGAGTATACGTTCGCCGGTAATATATTCTTTCAAACAGGTAAAACTAATACCGCATGGGCTGACAAGCTGAGTCCATGCGGTATTTTATTGCAAAGGTCGGTGATAATGCATGCTTGAAAGTTCCGAAAAATACCTCATAAAGAACACCACGCGCAGGCAGCGCGAAGAAATAGTGCGAAAAAGCCTTCAATGCGATGCAAACGAGTGTGAAAACTGCTCGGCATGCGGGCTTTACGGCGCGGGCGACATGCTTTTGGCGTACATGCCGTATATCGAGGGCAAAAAAGAGCTGTACGAAATCAACGCAGGCTTTTCGGGCGGAACAATTAAATAATAAAAAGCCTCGACCGTTTTCGGACGAGGCATTTATTTTATATGAAGAACATTCTTTTCAGCGCTTCACGCATGTGTTTATTGGTGCCTATGATGATGAGCAAAAGTCCTATTATCAGGCATGCTATAAACGGGTAGAGCGACCACATGAAGTAGCTTGCGCCGTCAAAGGTGATGTGCAAAAACATCTCTATCAGCACGGTATACACTCCCACCGCGATGATTGCGCCGCCGTAGATGAACAAATACCCGCTCTGCAAATACTTTGTAAGCGTTATCACAGCAGTGACTATAACTCCCGCTATGGCTGTGACGGGAAACGCAAAGGTCAAAAACCACTTTCCGTCCGTCATATATTCAATATACCACAGGTACAATATCACCGACGCAAAGGTGCAGGGCGTAAATATCACCGGATTTGGATGCGAAAACCACCACGGAAGTATCAGCGCCGTGTAGAACACAACCGCCCCTCCGAACACGTATCCCGACCATGTGATCGCCTGGTTTATCCTCAGGTCTATGAGCACCGTCAAAATAACCGGCAGTGCAAAAAAGACGGTTATAACCAGCATCATGGCGCGGCGGTTATATTTTTTATCGTATCCTGGCGAATAGAACTCAGGATACGGCTTTTCGCCTTTCGGCTGCTTTATGTCCGGATGAAACACCGGCGTTCCGCAAAGAGGACAGCGCTTTTCGCTGTCTTTCAGCTCAACACCGCATTTTATGCAATACATAAATACTCTCCTTTCCGCAATCCGGCTTTGTCAATCCTCATCCCGCTGATTGCTCTCTATGCTCACTTTAAGTCCCATCTTTACAAGATTGGTAAAGAACTCTCTTTCAAGCTCCGGCTCAACCGAACGGCGTATGAAGTTGATTCTCAGCTCCCCCGCATACGAGCATACGCCGCAGTTATAGGGCGCTGCCGCCTGCGGACCTATTATAAAGTCAAACGCCTTTACATACGGCTTCATCTCATCGGGGATGTCAACTGCGCCGAGGTTGGAAAGCGACAGGCACGCCTGCGCCTCTCCGACCGAGTCAAACACCGCTTTCATGATTATATTTTTCAAAAACAGCGGGACCATTCTTATGGCAAGCAAGCTTTCCGACTTTACATTAGGCGTGAACACCGACTGCATGTATTTTTTGGTTATAAACAAGCCCATCTGGTGTTTTACCACGTTTGCTATCTCGTCAAAGCTGTAGTCGCCCATTCTGGGGTCTATGCCAATGTTCACAACCATGACAAAGTTGCGCATGGTTCTGCTCTCAAACAGGTTTCTGAGATTTACCGGTATTTGAATCTTGACCGGAAGCCTGTTTTTCATCTTCTTGACCTTGCGCTTTTGGATGTCGGCTATCGACTTGAGCATGACGGCGGACAAAAATCCCGTGAGCGTCAGGCCGTATTCCTTTGCCTTTTTCCGAACCTTGCTCACATCCATGCATCCGAGCGTCAGGTGCAGGAATCTGTCCGGTTCGGGCGTGCCCATGAGTTTGTACGACTTGCCCTCGCTCCTTTTGGCGCTGACAGCTCCGGTGTTGTTTAAAAAGCTGTCCTCAAGCTCCTCCGGGTCGGGGTATGCAAGCCTGTCCATAACGCCCTTCTCGTTTTTTATCGTTATCTTGTACTTTTGAGTCAGGTATTCGGCGACAAGGGTCTTTAAAAACACCATTCCGCCCGTTCCATCCGTCACGGCGTGGAAAAACTCAACCGCAATGCGATTCTGATAGTACAGCACCCTTATTGCGCACTTGCGCATATCCTCAAACGGTCTGAGCATAAGAGGCTGATAGGAGTCGCGCATAACCTGCGGCGGGTTTTTCACCTCTTCAAGGTAGTACCAGAAAAATCCCGTCTTGAGCCTTGCGGCTATCATGGGAAATCTTTTTATCGTTACGTTCAGCGCCGACTGCAATATTTCCGGGGAAACAGGCTCATTAAGGGTTGCCGACAGCCTGAACATGTTGTACCATCCCCTGCGGCGTGATGCGGGAAAAATCTTTGCCGCATTGTCAAGCCTTGCCCACCTGGGCGACGACTGAGGTATTATGCTTTGGATAAAGCTGCCGATCATCGCATAATGGCTTTTATACTCCCTTATGTCGTAAAGTATATACGCATGCCACATCCTCGGCGCGATGACAAGCTTTGATTTTGAGCCGGTTGAGACCAGCTTTTCATACATCATTTTAGAGTCGTCAAGCATGACCTCGTCGCCGCCTGCAAATATGATGGACGGCGGGAAAGTCATGTTTTCAAAGAAAAGCGGAGACGCAAGCGGGTCGGTCTTGTCCGTGGTGTAGCAATCGGCAAACATCTGAAGTCTTTGCTTTGTCATCGACGGGTCAACCGATGCGTTTTCCTCATATGATTGTCCGGACGAGGTGAGGTCCGTCCAGGGAGAAATCGCAATAATTCCGGCAGGCTGTTCGATTCCGAGGCTGTTCAGCTTTATGCAAAGGCTGTAGCACAGTCCCCCGCCGGCAGATTCGCCGCACAAAATTATTCTTTTGGGGCTGAATCCGTTTGCAATCAGGTAATTATACGCTTCAAGAGCATCCTCTACCGGACACGGGAACTTATTTTCCGGTGCAAGTCTGTAAGCACAGCAAAGCACCTTCATGCCGTAGCTTGCCGCAAGCTTTGAACCGAAACCCTTTGCGTACTCAAGTCCGCCGCAGGTGTATCCCCCTCCGTGCAGGTACATAATTACGCCGCTGTTGCTGTCCGACTCAGGTATAACCCATTCAACATCAAAGTTATCAAAGCTGCGCTTCTCAAAGCTCACCGATGATTTGCTTGTGAGCGCCATCAGGTCGCCTATGAGATCCTGCTCTTTTCTCGCCTGTTCTATAGAGCTGCCCTCTATGAGGGGCTTTAATATATTAAGCTGCGCCCTGACAAATTTCTCTGTCAAGCTCTCACTCCTCTCAAAGCCATGCGCAAAACTGCCATGGCTCAACATTCGCATTTCGCATTTAATATCAAGTGTAGCACGATCCGATGCATTTATCAACGCTTTTTTGTCAAAACTCAATATTAAAAAAGTGCGCCGTCCCAAAAGGGGCGGCGCACCATACTTACATATATTGCCGTATGTTCAGCAAGAATTACTTGTTCTTGATAGCAGCCTGTGCAGCAGCGAGTCTTGCAATCGGGACTCTGAACGGCGAGCAGGATACATAATCAAGACCGATCTTGTGGCAGAACTCGATAGAGGACGGATCGCCGCCGTGCTCACCGCAGATACCGCAGTGGAGGTCGGATCTCGACTTCTTTCCGAGGGTTACAGCCATATCCATGAGCTTGCCTACGCCGTCTGTATCCAAACGTGCAAACGGGTCAAACTCGTAGATCTTGTTTGCATAGTATGCAGGGAGGAACTTGCCTGCGTCGTCACGGCTGAAGCCGAAGGTCATCTGAGTGAGGTCGTTTGTACCGAAGCAGAAGAACTCAGCTTCCTTAGCGATCTCATCAGCGGTAAGAGCAGCTCTGGGTATCTCGATCATGGTGCCGACCTCGTACTTGAGCTCTGCGCCCTCCTGCTTGATGAGCTCATCAGCGGTCTTGACAACGGTGTCCTTGACGAACTTAAGCTCCTTGACCTCGCCTACGAGAGGAATCATGATCTCAGGAACGATGTTCCACTCGGGATGACGATTCTTAACAGCGATAGCAGCCTTTATGATAGCTCTGGTCTGCATAACAGCGATCTCGGGGTAGGTTACGGTAAGACGGCATCCGCGGTGACCCATCATGGGGTTGAACTCGTGGAGGCTGTTGATAACCTGCTTGATGTATGCTACCGACTTGCCCTGAGCGTCAGCCAAAGCCTTGATGTCCGCCTCGTCGGTGGGAACGAACTCATGAAGCGGAGGATCGAGGAATCTGATGGTTACGGGGTATCCGCCCAAAGCCTCGAAGAGTCCCTCGAAGTCGGACTGCTGCATGGGCTCGATCTTGTCAAGAGCAGCTACTCTTTCCTCGACGGTCTCAGCGCAGATCATCTCTCTGAAAGCTCCGATTCTGTCGGGAGCGAAGAACATGTGCTCTGTACGGCAAAGTCCTATTCCCTGTGCGCCGAAAGTGGCAGCCTGCTTAGCATCGTTAGGAGTATCGGCATTTGTTCTTACGCCGAGCTTCTTATACTTGTCGGCAAGCTCCATAATTCTTCCGAAGTATCCGCTGTTGGGATCTGCGGGAACGGTGGGGATGATCTCGCCGTAGATGTTACCGGTAGAACCGTCTAAGGATATAGCGTCTCCCTCGTGGTATACCTTGCCGCCGAGAGTGAAGCACTTATTCTCTTCATCCATCTTGATGTCGCCGCAGCCGGATACGCAGCAGGTACCCATTCCACGTGCAACAACGGCAGCGTGAGAGGTCTGTCCGCCTCTTACGGTGAGGATACCCTGAGAGTACTTCATTCCCTCGATGTCCTCGGGAGAAGTCTCAAGTCTTACAAGGACAACCTTTTCCTTGTTCTTGCCCTTTGTTACAGCGTCCTCTGCGGTGAACACGATAGTTCCGGCGGCAGCTCCGGGTGATGCGGCAATTCCCTTGCCTATCGGAACAGCCTTCTTGAGTGCGGCTGCGTCGAATGTCGGGTGCAAAAGCATGTCAAGGCTCTTAGCATCTATCTGCATAAGCGCCTCTTCTTCCGTGATCATGCCCTCGTCTATGAGGTCGCATGCGATCTTTATGGCAGCAGCGGCAGTTCTCTTGCCGTTTCTGGTCTGGAGCATGTAGAGCTTCTTGTCCTCAATGGTGAACTCCATGTCCTGCATGTCTCTGTAGTGCTTCTCAAGAGTGTCGCAGATTCCGAGGAACTGATCGTATACCTCGGGCAAAACTTCCTTCATCTTAGAGATGGGCATAGGAGTTCTGACACCTGCAACAACGTCCTCGCCCTGAGCGTTCATAAGGAACTCGCCCATGAGTCCCTTCTCACCGGTAGCGGGGTTACGAGTGAACGCAACACCTGTTCCTGAGGTCTCGCCCATGTTTCCGAACGCCATCATCTGAACGTTTACTGCGGTACCCCAAGAATAAGGAATATCGTGGTCCATACGATAGATGTTCGCTCTGGGGTTGTCCCATGAACGGAATACTGCCTTTATAGCCTCAAAGAGCTGCTCCTTGGGGTCTGTGGGGAAGTCCTTGCCGAGCTGAGCCTTGTATTCAGCCTTGAACTGATCTGCAAGCTCATGAAGATCGTCTGCGGTGAGGTCTACGTCGTACTCAACGCCCTTTTCTTCCTTCATCTTATCGATGAGCTTCTCAAAATACTTCTTTCCGACTTCCATAACTACGTCAGAGAACATCTGGATGAATCTTCTNNCAAGCCCAACGGGGGTTGCCGGACTTCTTTGCAATTACGTTTACAACGTCCTCGTTAAGACCGAGGTTGAGAATGGTATCCATCATACCGGGCATTGAAGCTCTTGCACCGGAACGGACCGAAACAAGAAGAGGATTCTCAAGGTCGCCGAACTTCTTGCCGGTGATCTTCTCCATCTTTTCGATGTATTCCATTATTTCCGCTCTGATCTCAGGATTGATCTGGCGGCCGTCCTCATAGTACTGGGTGCAAGCTTCGGTGGAAATAGTGAAGCCCTGAGGAACAGGAAGACCGATGTTGGTCATCTCTGCGAGATTTGCGCCCTTTCCGCCGAGAAGGTTGCGCATCGATGCGTTGCCCTCGGTGAACAGGTAACAATACTTTTTGCTCATATTTTATACCTCCAAGTTTTTATCCGATTATTTCATCGCGTTGGTATTGCTCATAAACGGAGTTAATACAATTATATCAGAAATCAATTCATATTTCCATATAAATTAATTAAAAAAATAATACAAATTCCGTTTTTAATAATTGTGCAACATTGCGCATTTCGCCAAATATTCTTCTGCTTGAAACAAAAGCGTTCGTGTTGTATAATAAAAATGATATACTGCCGGGGAATGCGCTTTTACCGGCAGGCGCAAGAAAGGAAGAGACTATGGACAACGCCGTTATTCTCGCCGGCGGTGCGGGCAAGAGAATGCACTCGTCAAAGCCGAAGGTTTTGCTTGAAGTTTTAGGCAAGCCTATGCTTTCATGGGTGACCGACGCCTGCGAATCATCCGGCATAAAAAACATCTGCGTAGTGAAAGGACACGAGGCGGAGCTTATAGACAGCTATTTAAACGGAAAATATGAAACTGCATATCAGCCGGAGCGGCTCGGCACCGGTCATGCGGTGATGTGTGCCGCGGAGTTTTTGGCGGCGCATTCCGGAGGCAGCACATTTGTGACGTGCGGCGATGCTCCGTTTATCGACAGCGAGACTATAAAGGCCGCACTCAAGCAGCACATCGAGTCAAAGAGCGCCGTAACGGTGATAACGGCAAAGCTCGACGACCCGTACGGCTACGGAAGGATACTCCGCGGCGGCGATGAAAACGAGATTTTGGGGATAGCAGAGCAAAAGGATTGCAGCGAGGAGCAAAAGAAGATATCGGAGATATCCTCCGGCAGCTACTGGTTTGACACAGACGAGCTGCTCAAAGTCCTTCCCCTGCTCGACCGCAACAACGCTCAGGGGGAATACTATCTCACCGACACCATCAGGCTTATGCGTGAGGACGGAAAAAGGGCGTGCGCGTATCTTTCGGAGAACAACAGCGCCGTTTTAGGCGCAAACGACAGAAAAGGTCTGCTCGCGCTGAACGAAATCGCAAGGGCAAAGGTGATACAAAAGCACCTTGAAAACGGCGTTGAGTTTGTCTGCACGGACGGTGTTATAATCTCCCCCGACGCAGAAATAGGAGCTGACACAAAGATACTTCCCGGAACCATCATAATGGGCAGGACAAAAATAGGCTCGGGCTGCACAATCGGCCCTGACTCAAGGCTTACGGACACGGTTGTCGGCGACTTTTCGGTGCTTGACAACACGGTGGCGTCTTCGGCGCAGGTGGGCAGCAACGTAAGCATCGGCCCGTTTGTTCAGCTGAGAAAGGGCGCAGTCATATCAGACTTTGCGCATGTGGGCGACTTTGTCGAGATAAAGAACTCCGTCATAGGAGAAGGCACGGCTGTCGCACATCTGACGTACATAGGAGACAGCGACGTCGGCAAAAACGTAAACTTCGGCTGCGGAGTCGTCACGGTGAACTATGACGGGACAAACAAAAACCGCTGTGTAATCAAGGACGACGCGTTCATAGGCTGCAACACGAACCTGATAGCGCCGGTTACGGTGGGTGAAGCGGCATACACAGCTGCAGGCAGCACCGTTTCGGCGGACGTTCCGGACGGCGCGCTTGCAATAGAGCGCAGCGAGCAGAAAAACATCGCGGGGTACGCCGAGAAAAAGCTTGCAAGGCACTTGCAAAAGGGCAAAAAATACAAGCATCAGGGCAAAAAATAATTATGTAAACATGTTCGCATATGTGACGCAGACGAATCTCACCCGACTTCGCAGCAGGAGTCGGGCAATGCTGCGTACAGACTATTTTATAAACGGAGAGAAACAAATGGGACTGTTTTCAAAAAAGGACAAAAAAGAATTTGCGCCGAACATAGATTGGATAATAGTAGGGCTGGGCAACCCCGGTTCGCAGTATGCAAACACGCGCCACAACTGCGGCTGGCTGACCATGGACAGGCTTGCCGAAAAGTACGGCATAAAGCTGACGAGGATTAAATTCAAGTCGTTTTGCGGCGAGGCGGTCATAAGCGGCAAGAAATGCCTTGTGATGAAGCCAACAACCATGATGAACGCAAGCGGCGAGGCGGTTGTCGAAGCCATGAACTTTTACAAGCTCCCCATAGAGAGGGTTTTAGTCGTGTGCGATGACATATCTTTGGACGTCGGCGCCATAAGAATAAGAAGAAAAGGCTCGGACGGCGGTCAAAAAGGCCTCAGGAGCATAATATATCTGAGCGGCTCGGACAACTTCCACAGGATAAAGATAGGAATAGGCGCAAAGCCTCACCCGGATTACGACCTTGCGGCTTGGGTGCTTTCAAGGTTTACCCCGCAGGAATTTGAGAAGATGAACGCCGCATTCGACAACGCAGTGTCCGCCGCCGAGCTTATAATAGACTCAAAGACGGACGAAGCCATGAACAAATACAACTGATCGACCGAACGCGCAAGCGGCATGTTTGAAAGGGCGGCAAGCCATGAACATATTTTATCAGGCAGCGTCGCAGCTGTCTCATGTAAAAGAACTTAAAAACGCAGCCGAAAACAGCCTTCTCCCCGCGTGTGTCACGGGGCTGTCGGCAGTGCACAAGGCGCATGCCTTACTTGCCCTCAGCTCATATGAGCGCGGCTCAAAGGGCATACTCGTCATATGCGACGACGAGGCAAGCGCATCAAGGCTTGTTTCTGACATAAACGAGATGAGCGGAGAGGAAACAGCCTGTCTCTTCCCTATAAAGGACTTTACCTTTGCATCTGTTGAGACGGCGTCATTTGAGTACGAGCAAAGACGAATAACCGCGCTTGAGAGAATAGCCTTAGGAAAATCGCGAATTTTGGCGGCATCCGTTGAAGCATGCATGCAGTCAACCATGCCGCCTGACAAGCTTATAGACTTGACATTTACGCTTGTTCCGGGTGACAGCGTGAACACGTCCGAGCTGTCCGAGAGGCTTGTAAGCATGGGCTACACACGTTCCGCGATGACAGAAGGTCCGGCGCAGTTTTCTGTTCGCGGCTCGATTATAGATATCTTCCCCGTCGGCGGCAAAATGCCGTACAGAATAGAGCTTTGGGGAGACGAAATAGACACCGTATCGACCTTTGATGTCGAGTCTCAAAGGCGGTTTGACACGGTAAAGTCGGTTTCGGTTCCGCCGGCAAGGGAGCTTTTAGTGTCCCCCGACGAGCTTGAAAGCGAGCTGACAGGGCTTATAGACAAGGTTTCGGGAAAGCGTGCTGAGCTTATAAAGAGAAATCTTTATTCCGACCTTGACAAGATAAGGGCTAAAATCATGCCGGCAAGCCTTGACAAATACTACATGCAGATTTACGGGAAGCCGTACACTGTTTTTGACTATTTCGGTTCAGGACTGTGCGTGATAAGCGAATACTCAAATTGCCTTGAAAAGGCGCGCGCCTTTTCATCACAGCTCGCCGAGGATTTGAAGTATCTTTACGAGGACGGAGTGATGTATAAGGAGCTTAGCGGATTTTTCGTAGAGTTTGCGCAGCTGATGTCTGCGGCGGATAAGCTCGGGCTTGTATACATGGACACCTTTGTCCACGGGTCTGACATCAAGCTTAAAAAGCTGATCAGCGCGCAGGCGTACCAGGCGTCGAGCTGGAGCGGCGACTACGCAACGCTTGACGAGGAGCTTAAAAACTACACCGCAGCGGGATTTTGCGCGGTTGTGCTTGTCGGAAGCCAAAAAGGTGCGTCAATTGTCATGCACGACCTTGAAAAAGGCGGATACAAAGTTCAAAGGCTCACGGAAAAAACGGAGCCTTGCGGAGGCATGGTGTACATCGGCGTAGGATGCCTGTCTGGCGGATTTGAGTACCCTGATACAAAATTTGCGGTGATAACTCAGCAAAAAGCCGTTGCCGCGAGAAAGAGAAAGCCCAAAAAGCAAAAGAACGCAGAAAAGATAAGCAGCCTTTCGGACATATCGGTGGGCGACCTCGTCGTGCACAGCCTGCACGGCATAGGCAGGTTCG
>DDJI01000008.1 GCA_002338885.1 Ruminococcus sp. UBA1828
AAAGAAACCTTGAATTTAAAGGGTTTGTCTTGACTTTTTCCCCTCATCATTCTATACTCATAGAGGATATAATTAGTGATGGATATTTTTATATACCAAGCTAAATCTTATTTTAAAGCATTCTTATATCCTGAAGGGAAATGTGGTGAAATCACTATGAACAGTAAAGCTCCGGATACGNNNTTGCAAGCCCGTCAGAGGCATGCCGCCTTATGGGTTCAAGCATGCACGGCTTATCGCAGGAAGAAGCGGACAAGCGTCTTGAGCAATACGGAAAAAATGAGCTGGCGCATAAAAAGCAGGCGAGCATGTTAAGAAAACTGCTGGCAAACTTCACGAGCATGATGGCACTACTGCTATGGGCGGGAGGCGTCATGGCAATCATCTCAGGAGCAATAGAACTGGGAATTGCAATCTTCAGTGTAAACCTGATAAACGGCTTTTTCTCGTTTTTCCAGGAATTTAAGGCCGACCGAGCGACAAACGCCCTGCAAAAGATGCTGCCGGCGTATACAAGGGTAGTTCGTGACGGAAAAGAAAAGAAGATACTCGCAACCGAAATTGTGCCGGGCGATATCATGATTTTGGAGGAGGGCGACCGCATAAGCGCCGACGCAAGAATACTCCAAAGCAACGACTTCCGCGCCGACCAGTCAACGCTCACCGGTGAAAGCAACCCTATACGAAAGAGCGGCGACCCTCTGCGTGAGAAATGCACTTACCTTGAGGCTGAGAACATGGTATTTTCGGGAACGTCCGCCGCAGCCGGCACGTGCCGTGCGCTGGTGGTGTCGACCGGAATGAACAGCGAGTTCGGCAAGATTGCAAACCTGACGCAGAGCACGGAGAAAAGCCTTTCTCCCCTGCAGAAGGAATTAAATATACTGACCAAGCAAATTGCATTGATTGCTTTCAGCATAGGTCTTATCTTTTTCCTGATAGCTGTTTTCTTAGTTCAGGACCCATGGATGGAATCCTTCCTGTTCGCATTGGGAATGATAGTGGCGTTTATCCCGGAGGGACTTCTTCCGGCGGTCACACTATCTTTGGCGCTGGCCGTGCAGAAAATGGCGAAGGAGCATGCGCTCGTTAAAAAATTATCCGCTGTTGAAACGCTGGGATGCACAAATGTCATATGCTCCGACAAGACCGGAACGCTGACGCAAAACGAGATGACAGTCAACCACCTGTGGAGCCTGCGGGCGGAGCTGACTGTCAGCGGCGAGGGCTATGCACCTTCGGGAGAAATCAGGGACGGAAACACCGTAGTAACGGCGAAAAACAGCAGCGCATTAAATCTTTTGCTCAGCGGCGCAGCCCTGTGTTCTAATGCAAAGCTCATCCCTCCGGACGAAGGAAAAGAGAGATATACGGTATTGGGAGACCCGACAGAGGCGTGTCTTAATGTTGTCGCTCAAAAGGGCGGCATCGACGTAGAGGCATTGAATCAGACATATCCTCGAATCATGGAGCTGCCGTTCGACTCACGAAGAAAGCGCATGACAACCATCCATCAGCTCAGAGAGACGTTTGAGGGCAGCAACAGAATTGCGTTTGTAAAAGGAGCGCCTAAAGAGGTCATGGAGCTGTGCCAAAGATGCTACGACGGCTCATCCTCACGTCCTATGAAGGAAGAAGACCGCCGGCGCATTATGCAGGCAAACGACACATATGCAAAGGACGGACTAAGAGTTCTCGCAGTCGCCTACCGTTCTCTAAGAAGGGACGATGAGTCGCTCCCCGTCTCAATTCGTGAATATTCTCCCGAAAACATTGAAACCAATCTGACGTTCCTCGGACTTGTAGCCATGCAGGACCCGCCGCGCAGCGAGGTTAAAGAGGCTGTGCGTCTTTGCCGAAGCGCAGGCATCAAGATTATTATGATAACCGGCGACTACGGATTGACGGCCGAAAGCATCGCACGCAAAATCGGCATCATACAAAGCCCGAACGCCAGGGTTGTCTCAGGTGCGGAGCTGTCCGAAATGGATGATAACGCACTTAAAGAGGCGCTAAAGGGTGAGATTGTCTTTGCACGTATGGCTCCCGAGCAAAAATACCGCATCGTGTGTGCGCTGCAGGAAATGGGAAATATCGTCGCAGTGACGGGTGACGGCGTAAACGACTCGCCCGCTCTCAAAAAGGCCGACATAGGCATAGCGATGGGCATAACAGGAACCGACGTTGCAAAGGAAGCAGCCGACATGATTTTGAGCGACGACAACTTTGCGACGATTGTCCGTGCAATTGAGGAAGGACGAACGGTTTACAACAACATCCGAAAGTTCCTGCGGTATATATTCGACAGCAACACTCCGGAGGCTGCTGCGCCAACCTTATATCTGCTTTCCGGAGGCATGATTCCGGTACCTCTTACCGTTTTGCAGATACTCACCATTGATATAGGAACAGACATGGTTCCTGCGCTCGGTTTAGGAGCGGAGAGCGCAGAGGAAAACGTGATGAAACAGCCGCCTCGTTCCGCCAAGGAACGTCTGCTGAATAAGAACGTAGTGCTGGTGGGCTTTTTGTGGTACGGACTGCTCGGAACGCTGTTTTCCGTCGGCGGATACTTCCTTGCAAGCCTTCTCAACGGCTGGCCGGGCATTCCCCTTGCCGCCGAAGGAACACAGGGCTATGCCGAGGCAACTACAATGATGCTGGCGGGCGTCATCTTTTCACAGATAGGCATGGCGTTGAACAACCGCACCGACTATGAGTCGGTTTTCAAAAGAGGGCTGTTCAGCAACCGCTATATCAATATCGGCTTTATAATTGAGATATTGATTTTAATCGCACTTATGTATGTGCCGTTCCTGAGCGGAATCTTTAATACCGCACCCATCTCATGGATTGAATGGCTTTATTTAATCATAATTCCGTTTGCCGTGTTTGGCATTGAAGAAGCAAGAAAGAAAATACTGCGCATGCGCCGAGCTAAAAAGGAGTTGAAATCATGAAAGCATTGATTATTGGATGTGGCAAATTCGGCATACAGGTAGCTGGATACCTTGTGCGAAAAAATCACAACGTCATGGTCATAGACAGCAATCCGGAATCATTCATCGGTCTGGGCGAGGAGTTCACAGGTCAGACAATATGTGGAATCGGATATGACAAAGACGTGCTTGAGCAAGCCGGAATAGAAACGGCAGACGTAGTAATAGGCTGTACGAGCAGCGATTCGCTGAACGCAGTTGTCGCAAATATCGCAAAGAACGTATTCCACGTCCCGACGGTTATAGCACGTATGTACGATCCCATTCGTGCAAGAATGTTTGATTCAATGGGAATTTACACGGTGTCAATAACCCGCCTCGGTTTGGACAACGTCATGGAGTACCTCGAGGGAAATAAAAGCTGGCGTGTAATACGCAAACTTGGCAACGGCGTGCAGCTTGTAAAGGCACGCATACCGGTCAGCCTGGAGGGAAAGAAGTTTTCCGGGCTTGAAGTAAGTGAAAAGATAGCTTTGACAGCTGTAGAGCGTCATGGCCGGTCGTTTGTGCCGGAGAAGGAGATGCGCTGTGAGTATAACGACATCCTGTATATGTCGGTTTGTTCCGATTACTTAGAGCAAGCCAAAGACATGCTGCAGCTTTGAGCAGAAAGGGGTTGTTATTTGTGAAAGTAATTATTGTCGGAGGCGGTCAGGTCGGAGGATACATCGCCGAGCTGTTGATAGAAAACGGCAACGAAGTTGTAGTCATCGAAAACAAGGAAAGGGCGTTTTTAGCTCTTGAGAAGAACGGCTTAAAAAAGGAAAATATTCTTACCGGCGACGGAACAGATGCATTGCTGCTTGAGAAGGCAGGAATCCGCAGGTGCAATGCATTGGTATGCGCTACAGGCAACGACGAAACAAATCTTGCGGTAGCTATGATGGCGAAGTTTGAATACGATGTGCCCAAGGTTGTTGCAAGGGTCAACAATCCCAGAAACGAGTGGCTTTTCAACTCCGGAATGGGCGTTGACGTTAGGATCAATCAGGCAGACATGATCGGACATATGATTGCAGATGAGATGAAC
>DDJI01000051.1 GCA_002338885.1 Ruminococcus sp. UBA1828
GGGATTCGATTTATACATAAAAGCTACAATATATAGTGGTATTATTTATAAATAGACCTTGCATATAGTATGCAAATAGATAATGTAACAATTTAGTCACACTCGGATGCACCCCAATATAGTCCGTGCGTTTGTTATGCCTTTGCCCTCGTCGGCAAAAGTGCACAAACCTAAAGATAAAAATTTGTGCAAAAATAAATATAAAAGTTCTTGACACGGCATGCTCGTCATGCTATACTATAATCACAGCAAGGGCGAGAAGCTCTAATGAATTAAGGAGGATTAAAAATGTTTGAAAAAAAATACGACAGAAACGAATCAAGAGATTTTGAGAAAATAAGAGAGACAAGGTCTCGTGAGCTTGCCATACTGATGGCAGACCACAACACAGAGCGTGAGGCTCTTAAAAGGCTAAAAAACGAATCCGTTACAGTTTTCGACATGAAAGACTGGTGGGAAAACGTTGAGGACAACGACTTGACCGAAGAAACTCTCGACTCCTTCGGGATTGACTCTAAAGATGAACTCTTCGACAAGATAGAGACAGACCCGCAGAGCATGAACCTTGACGGTTTAAGTTTCCTCGATTACGACGGCAAGATATACGCCATAGAGTACTGCCTGTAACCGCAAATATTCAAATGCCCCGGAGGAATCCAGGGCAGGAAGGAGCATTAAAATGACAATAAAATTTATAGGAGAGTTTGTCGAAAAGGACAGCTACGAAAGCTACATCGGTGAAACGCTCGACGACATGACCGATGAGGAAACGGAAGAGTTTGAAGAGCAGAAAGCAAAATTTGAACGGCAACTAAAGGAAAACGACGCCGAGTACGTGGTGTGCGCAAAGTTCTACTCGTTCGAGTTCGTCAACGACTACGACTTGATAGAAAAGAAGTATCTCATTATTTTTAAAGATTACGACAACCACGGCGCAGACATGTATTGCTACGATGGAATCAACGCCGCCATCGGTGATGCCGGCAGCTCAGTTCTGGCGGCCGACAACAAAGCCCATACGGACTTTTGGTCAGAGCCGAGCGNNCTGCCGATACTATCTCGGCGAGTGTCCGCGAATCGAGTGGGAAGAAGGCAAAAACTATAGATTTACAGGCGACAAAGGAGCAAATAGAGTTTATCCCTATGACGGAACGGATGATGACGTGGTTCTCATCGTCAAAGACTATCTTGAGGAAAACATTGACGCCAAATATGTCGAGAAAAACATGGCCAACCTTACCTTTGACAAGGAGGCAAAGGAGGTGGAGAAAAAATGAAGCTCAAAGAGATAAGACAGTTGCGGGGATTCTCGCAGAACACGCTTGCAAAAGCTTTAGGAGTTAATCCGTCGAACATTATGAAATATGAATCAGGAGTCAACAGCCTTGATGGAGCAAAGCTTATTTCACTACTTAAAATCTGCAACACTCTTGACTGCCGTCTGGAGGATCTTTTAAGCGATCCGGAAACGCTGGATCAGATGAGGATTTACAATGAGAGGTGTTTTAAAAATGAAGGTTGAACATTTGCAAGACTTAGCTTTTCACGACGGGATTGAAGATTTTGACGTTCGTGTCTACTTGGCACAAAATGAACACGAAAACTTAATCGGCGTTTTTGTAAACTACTACGATTCCAACGATGTGTTGCCAAAGTCATACTACTGTGCAGTACTTGCCTCTGACGGCCAGATCGTGCTCAGATGCTTGCCACCAAACGATTTGGTTCTGACGCCAAATAGCCGGCTGGACGGCGTTGTATTTGAGCGTGTGCCGTGCCGGCAAGAAGTTAGCCGCGTTGTTGATATCGAGGATTACGTGCCGTCCGGCGGATTCTACAGCGACGCAGAAATGCTGCAGCAAAAACGATTTTTAGAGCAGTTAATTCTTGAAGGCGGTGAAGAATAAAAAAATAGAGCTGAGGTTAACCTCAGCTCTTTGTTTTATGCTGCCGGCTGCTCTTCCGGCTCAGGAGATGTCGCCGAGGCGGATTCTTTTTTAAAAGCCTCGTTAAACTCAGCAACCGCCGCCTCGATGAGCATCCGCATTTCTAAATCGGTGATGGTTATGCCTTTCTCGGCAAGCATTTCAGACATCGATTCAAGCGCCTTGTTCAGCTTTTCATCGCCGTGAAGGTCTTTATAAATCTGCTCTATCGCCTGCACTACGGTTTTCGCTACCGCCTGCTTTGTCTTGTCGTTGATATACTTTTCGTACAGCCGCTTAATTACTACGCCGAGATATCCGGCTATTGCGGTGAGTATCGCGTACAGGATAGTTGTTCCGTACTCCGATATAAACTCTTTTAAAAACTCCATATTGATTTATTCTCCCTTCTCGAAAGCGCTCAGGTCAATCACTTGCGGCACATTTAGTCCTGCTTCGCGTATTATTTTGGCATAGTCCTTGTAAGCTATGTCCTGATCAAGCCTGCTTGAATAAACTGTAGGCAAAACGATACTCGATGAGTATTGCCAAATTCCATACTCGCCGTCATAGTACTTCTTTATGTTTTTCTCCTCGCCCACATACGCAGCCACCCACTTGTCAAAATGCTCAAGGCGTGGCAGCTCAAATTTTGAGCCGAGCCAATAAGCGGAGCTGTAAATCATAACGTAATATCCCGCCGCCTTAACCTTTTCCATGAAAGCAAGCGCAATGTCGGTGCGCTGAGCATTCGTGAGTGACTTTTGGCATTCATCTTCCATATCGAACGCAACGGGGTAGTCAAGCTCTTTGTCCTCTATCCATTTTAGAAAGCAGTCTGCCTCCTGCTCAGCCTCTGATACGTTTACGGCATAGCTGTAGTGATATGCCCCAACGTGCAATCCTGCCTCTTTTGCAGCTTTGTAATGGCTCTCGAACGCGCTGTCCTTTTGGTTCATCTCCATGCCATAGCCTGCGCGGATTATAACGAACTCATATCCGAGCTTTTTAAGCTCTTTGAAATTGACTTTTCCCGCCTTCTGATATTTGGAAACGTCTATTCCCTTAATTTCCATAGTAATTATTCTCCTTTAAAGATCATGCGCCGATTGATTAATAAACTTGTCAAGCTTGTCTTTGACTTTGGGAACGTTGTGATTTGCCCCGAGCTGTATCAGCCCGTCTAAGCAAGCGGACAGCGCATAATAAATCAATGCGTTTTCTTCCTTCAACTTTTGGATTTCTTGCGAATCACGGTTTTGACGTTGGTACCATTTGTATGCAGCGATTAAAACTGTTGAGATGGCTGAAATGGCTGTTACCACGGCTGCCGCCGTGATGATGTAATCTGCGATTTCGCTCATTCACTTTCAACCTCCTCCCATCCGTACACTCCCGGCTCCCAAACGTTATTGTCAACCGTACTTGTCCAGTGCTTGCCGTTGTGAGATACCTTAGCGCCTATGGCGTAGGCGTCAAAAGCTCCGAGAGGCTGTGACCACTCAGGATATTCAGCCGTCGGGTCTCCTATCTCTTTCCATAGACTTGCTGTAGCGTCGGGCGTCCAGTCTGCTTGTGATGTGTGCGCCTGATTGCAACGGTACAGCTTGCCGCCATAGCTCACAATATCGCTCTGGGCATACGATACATCCGCCTGCCACTCTGGAAACTGGTTGGCATGCTCCACAATTGTCACATCATCTATTTTCCCATCTTTCGCCAATATCACAAATGCAAGACGTCCCGCATCCGCTCCCTGTGCCCTTGCAAGCTCCTCAAGCTCCCGCTCGGATGTGTAGAACTCGCCGTCCTTGTAATAATAGTACCCCGCAACAACCCCGTCCGGCACGCTGTCAACCTGCACAAGAGTGTGGCTGTCCGCAACAAATCCCGCTCTTTCTATGGGATAAAATGCGTTTGAGTCGTCGGAGTATATCGCCTCCGCCTTTTCTGCGCCGCACAAAACCACTATGCCGTTGGGCTGCCGATAAACGTATCTCGCCATGCGGGATATGTTCAGTATCTTGTTTTCCGAGTTGAGAATTAAGTACATTTTATCCCTCCTAAGAGATAGTTATCTTTG
>DDJI01000089.1 GCA_002338885.1 Ruminococcus sp. UBA1828
ATCTGTTCGACCCTTGCAGCCTTTTCGGCAGCGGCCTCTTCCTCTTCCTGACCTTCATATCTTACGTCAAGAAGTGCAACGCTTGAGATGCCGCCTTCCTTACTGCCGATGTGGATGCGGTTGCCGTTCATTTCGCAAAGGGCAAACGTAATCTCGGTTTCGCCGGGGTTGTCTGCAATGTACGACTTAACCATGTCGGTAACATCTATCTGAATCTCAATGGGGGATTCCTCGGTTGCAAACACATCAGAAAGAACCGTCTCGTCGGCACTTGAAAGTATCTGAGGCTGATTGCTCCAAACGACCTCGTTGTTGTACTGCACGCGGTTTCCGTTGGCGCTCGGACCTGTTGATGCTCCAGTTCCTTCTCGCCAATCGGAGTCTGCAATCGCAACCTCAATCTGATTTTCCGCGTCTACTCCCGCCTGCAAGCCCTGATATACAACCGACAGCGTGACGCTTTCTATTTCTTTTTCTATGTACTTAGAAATGTCGTATCTTATGTATGCAATCTTGCAATCGTAATTGTCTGAAGGCTTTTCGCCCTCGCCGAACAGTCCCTGTGAGTCGTTTCTTTGAAGCTGTAAGAACGATTCGCCGCCATAGTTTAGATCAGCCTCGGTGCCCCACGATTGAGCGGTGGTGTCTGCCTCCGGTTCTATTCCCTCACGATGCGCCAGAGGATCGACGTACACATCTGTTTTATCAAACTCGTCAAGAGCCTCGCCGTCGAACGGAACGACGATTATCTTACTGCCGTGAGAGTCGTTTCCGAAGTCCTGTTCCTTTTCAACGTCGATAACCGCAAAGGTAAACGCCTTTATAGTGCCGTCCTCTACGTATATGTTCGGGCGCTCAAGCTTAGTCCAGTTGTTTTCCGTGCCGTCCTCGTATACCAAGAAGTTTTCATTAGGAGTGTATGCAATTCCGCTGTGGCGAACCCAGTCTGTAACTCCGTCCTCAGATGTAAGGTAGAACGCTTCCTTTGTGTCCCACTTGTTCGCAATTACGTGATACAGTCCGTCGGAGTACCATATAACAGGGTCCTCGATGTTTACGTTGGGCATTCCCTCTACCTGCCACCAAAGGCCGTAAAGCTGAACTTCCCATACGCCCGCAAGGGTATCTGCTATTGCAATGTCTCCGTTTCTGTTGATGGCCTCGTATTTTCCATCCTCTCTGAGCGTTATGCTGACGTTAGTCATGTAGTATCCGCTTGAGCCGACTGCGTTAAGCCTTCCGCCGTTGCCGTTGTCGAGAAGATCCCACGGGCCGTCAAGATCCTTTGCAATGTGGATGGTTCCGTTTGCAATCTCACCGTGCATGCCGGTGTCGCTTATCATGATTGCGTATCTGTAGCCCTCGTCATACAGCGGGTCGTCCTCGCTGACCATGAACGGGAATACGTTGTGTCCTGCACCGTCGCACCAATCCGGCCAAAGCGGACCCATATCGGTGTACGGTCCGTAAAGGTTGTCGCTCACGGCGTATATAGCCTGAGAGCCTTGCCATCCGGATATGCCGTTTTCTCCCCAGTGGCCGCCCGCCTGATTCCAGCGGCTCGCAAACATGTAATACATTCCGGTTTCCTCATCCTTGATGATTCCGCCGTCCCAATAGGAGTACTGCGCCATCTCTCTGTCCTCAAGACCGTTGCCCTGGTCACGAGGGCCTACTCTTGAGCCCTAGCAATCCTCTGTCAGTTCCTCGATAATAGGCATTGGCATAAAGCAGTCCATAAACTGAGTTATCTCGCTCTCTTCTTCCGCACTCACGTATGCCGCGGAGGACAAAGAGGTGAACGCCAATGTGGCTGCTGCGGAAATAGCTGAAATTTTTTTAATTATTTCTTTCATGTGTTTCCTCTTTTTCTTCATTTAAAGTTGCCTGCGCTTTGGCTTACTGCCATTTGCGCTATGTTCCATACATTTTTAAATTATATCACACTTAGGCTTAAAGTTCAATCTTTATTATGGCAAAAATCAACCCTCATCTTTGTGCCTAATGCTAAATCGCTTTGACAACTTAACTGTAAAAAGCGGCGCACAGCTCTTTTAAAAGCCATGCGCCGCCGAAGATAATTAAATTTTGCGCTGTCTGTTCCGCGGGTTATGAGAAGTAGACTTTGTACCACACGAGGAATGTGTATACCGTCCATATCTTTCGCGAGTAGTCGTACTTTCCCGCACGGTGGTCGTCAAGCAGCGACACGAGCATGTCTGTGTGGAAGAACTTTTTTGCGTTGTCGCTCTCAAATTCTTTTCTGACGATGTTGTAGTATTTGTCCTCCTTGAGCCATACCCTTGTCGGCACGGGGAAACCGAGCTTTTTCTTGTCGGCAGTCTGTGGCGGGCATGCCCTGTGAGCTGCCATTCTCATGGCGTACTTTGTGTTTTCCTTGGTCACACGATATCTCTTCGGTATCCTTTGAGCCAAAGCCATCACTTTTTTGTCGAGGAAGGGGACACGCAGCTCAAGAGAATTTGCCATGCTCATCTTGTCGGCCTTGAGAAGTATATCTCCTGCCATCCATAAATTGATATCAAGGAACTGCATCTTTGTGACGTTGTCCTTGCCCTTTACCTGGTCGTAGTACGGCTTTGTTATCTCGCATGCGTTAGGCGCATTTGTCTTTATAGATAGTATGCTCTTTCTTTCGCTCTCGGAAAAGATGTATGCGTTGCCTATGAACCTCTCTTCAAGGTCGCGGCTCCTTCTTATTAAGAAGTTGACTCCGCGCTTGTGAGGAAGCTTTGAACAAATATTTCCTATAGCACGCCTTATCGGCTTGGGTACGGCGTTGTAAAACGCCATGTCATCCGGCTCCTTATAGATATTGTATCCGCCGAAAAGCTCGTCAGCACCCTCGCCGCTCAAAACGACCTTTACCTTTTGCGACGCAAGCTTGCACACAAAGTAGAGTGCAACCGCCGCCGGGTCGGCGAGCGGTTCATCCATGTGATACTGAATCTTTGGAAACTCGCTCCAATATTCATCGGCAGTTATGACTTTTGATATGTTTTCTTTTCCGATGTATTTTGAGAAATCCTTTGCATAGCCGATTTCGTTGTATCTCTCATCCTCGCCGAAGCCGACCGTAAATGTCTTGTCTACGTTTGCAACGGCTGCCACATAGCTTGAATCCACTCCGCTTGAAAGGAAGCTGCCGACCTCAACATCCGCAATCTTATGCGCCTCGACGGAGTCCTTGAACGTGTCGCTTATCATGTTCACCCAGTCCTCAAGGCTCGGCTTTTCGTCTGCGTCAAACTTCACGCTCCAATAACGCTCTGTTTTCAGCTTGCCGTCCTTGTATATAAAGTAATGCGCCGGCGGAAGCTTGAACACGCCTTTAAAGAACGTCTCTTCGCAGGGCGAATACTGAAATGTCAGGTAATTTTCAAGCGCATCCGTGTTTAACTCCTTGTCAAAGTGCGGATGCAGCAAAAAGCTCTTTATTTCGGAGCCGAACATGAAGGTGCCTCTCATCTGCGCATAGTACATCGGCTTGATTCCGAAAAAGTCGCGCGCTCCGAAAAGCTCCTTTGTATTCTTGTTCCATATTACAAAGGCAAACATTCCTCTCAGCCTGTCAAGAAGTCCTTTTTGCCACTGCTCATATCCGTGGAGCAAAACCTCGGAGTCGGTGTTGGTTTTAAAAATGTGCCCGTGCGATATAAGCTCCTCGCGAAGTTCGCGATAATTGTATATCTCTCCGTTAAAAAGTAAAACAAGCGATCCGTCCTCGTTAAATATGGGCTGGCTGCCTGTTGAAATGTCTATTATTGATAGGCGGCGGAATCCGAGCGCTATGTCGCTGTCTATATATTTTCCGTCCGAATCCGGACCGCGATGCTTTATAGAGTCCATCATCCTGCTTAGAACGGTCTGCGCATCAGAGATGCTGTTTGTGAATCCGACAAATCCGCACATGTGCTTTACCTCACTTTGTATGTAAATAACACTAATATTATATCCGATTGCAGTGCCGTTTTCAAGTAATAGTATGCGAATATTAAAATAATCGCA
>DDJI01000032.1:0-16508 GCA_002338885.1 Ruminococcus sp. UBA1828
ATCGGCATAATGTCTGTGCGGACGTGTATGCAAACAAAAACTGCTTTTCAAGGGGCGGGTGGTCGATTTACACCGGCTCTGCGGCGTGGTATTACAAGGCGATCACCGAGGACATTTTGGGAATAAGAATGGAGGCGGGAAAGCTGAGCGTCAAAAAAACGCCCTTTAACCGGGGCGTCACGATAAAGTACGACGGAAAAACCATCACGTAAACCGAAAACTCCGGACGGCGCATGCAGTCCGGAGTTTATTTTGCTATTTTCTCTTTTTCGGCGTTCCGTAAAGGCGGGAGCGCTTTTTGTTTTGGTTGTGAACCACTATTTTAAGCACTATGATCAAAACAGTATACGCAAGAAAAAACCCAACGGTGATTTTAAGGGCGGTGTAAAAGTCGTCGGAACCGATAAAGCTCTTTGCCACAGTCACCATAGAGCTGCGCTCCGACCTGGCAAGGCTTTGAGTTGCGATGAGGTCTATCGTGGCAAGCGTTTCCCCGCCGTATGAAAGCTCGAGCGTTCCGAGCTTATCTCCGGCGTTTACCGGCGCAACCACGTTCTGATCGAGGGTTATCTCCTGATGTATTGAGCTGAGCGGTATGGACTTGTTCCATATCTGCGAATACGCCTGTGCGGGACGGACTATCACGTAGTCCTGACCGTCGCCGTATTCCACCGGCGCCTCGGCTTTTTCCTCCGTTGCCAAAACTATGTCTGTGTATTCAAGGTTGTCAAATGCCCATTCGTATATCGTCTTTGCGTCTATGAAGTTGTAAAATACGTTGTTTCCCTGAGCGTCCTGCTGAGGTGCGTTCATGGTTATCAGCAAATAGCTGTAGCCGTCCTTGTATGCAAGCGACGCCAAGCATCTTCCCGCCTCGTCAAGCGTTCCGGTCTTTATTCCCTTGACGTATTCGTAGTAGTAGTCACCGCCGTTTGTGCGGGACATCATGTAGTTTGTGTGAGATATTGTTCTCGGCTCGGGATGGTAGTCGGTAGCCTCCATGGTGTACTCAACGGTGCAGGATATTTCGGTGAACATCGGCAGGCTCATGGCGTATTCGGTTATTACCGCCATGTCTCTTGCCGTGGTGTAGTGGTCCTCCCAGAACAGGCCGTGCGCGTTTGTGAAGTGAGTGTTTACGCATCCGAGCTGTGCCGCCTTGTCATTCATCATATCGACAAAGTTTTGTATGCTTCCGCCGCCTATGTTGTACGCTATGATGTTGGCTGCTTCGCACGCCGAGCGGAGCATCATCGCGTAAAGCAGGTCTTTATACGACACCTTTTCGCCGATTCTTATGTCCGCGGTAGAGGCGCCAGTCATGTACAGCTCGTCAAAGCATGCCGACGGGCCGGAAACGTATGTAGTAGACAGCGCGGAAATGTTGTCCTTGTACTCCTCCAAAAGTATTATGGCGGTCATGATTTTTGTCAAAGAGGCGGGAACAAGCTGCTTGTCGGCGTTCTTTTCATACACCACCTCGTCGGTGTCGAGGTTGACGAGGTACGCCGCCTCCGAATATATAGTTGTGCCGTCCGGCAGTGAGAAGGTGATCGCTTGTACGTTCACCGCCATCATCACGGTTAAAAAGCATACGCATATGAGTAAACTGAGCTTGCGCATTTGCAATAGTCCTTTCCTTAGTTCCGTTCAACATTTTTCACGTAAAATATAATTATCAACAGTATAGCAGATTTCAGACCTATTTTAAAGTGAAAAGATATTAATATTTGATTACAGTTTACAAAAGGCGCGCAAAAAGCCCCCGAGGCAAGCTTGCCCCGGGGGTGAAAAGCTATGTTTTCGGCTGTTCCTTTGAGGAAACAACTATCAAAAGCCTTCCTTTCTTCACTTCGACTTGTGCAAAATCCGCAATTATCTCGTTGCTCACGCCAAGAGGGAAGTCTGCGCTGAGCGTCACCCCGCTGACAGGGTACTTCACGCCCGATTCGCTCACGCCTTCGCAGTCTCCGCCGTATGCGAACACCGACAAATAGCTGCAATGGGTCTTTGGTATGCATACTTTGCCGCTTATTATCATGGCGGCGTTTCTTTGATCCGCCATGATTGCGCTTGCTCCGTGCGACTCGGCATACGCCAAGGACTGTATGTTTGCCACGGTGTGGTCAAGCCTGCCGCCTATTCCGCCCGCTATTACGATTTCGTCCGCGCCCTTTGAGAGCGCATATTTTATGCACAGCATGGTGTCTGTGTCGTCCTTTTCGCAGGGCACGGTTATGACATCTGCATGCTCGCCGTGCGGCAAAAGCGCTTTTCCGGGGCTTGCGTGGTCGAAATCCCCTATAATCACGTCGGGGTGAATGCCAAGCTCGCGAGCCAGCTCATAGGAATTGTCGGCGCATATTGTCATGTCGCAGCCGGCTGTTAAGCGCTCGGGCGGCATGCCATTGAGATAGGGGGTGAGAATTAAAGCTTTCATATGCAGCCTGTTTTTAGCTTTAAGCTTTTTGCTTTCTTGAGAAGTTGCGAGCGCATGCAAGAGCTACAGCCATGATTATTCCTATTGCGGTCACAACGATTACAGACGTCCAATCGACTTCGGCGATGTTGGTTATGGTGAACTCTCCGGTTTCGGCGTCCTGAAGATGAGCAAAGATTGCAACAACGTCATACACAACCGCCGCAACAACCGAAAGCCCCGCAACCGGCAGCATCCACGCGGTGTTCTTGTCCTCGCTCTTTTGATACATCCTCGTGGGAACTGCAGCTCTTAAATCGATGGTGGAGCCTATGTACATGGCTGCCGCAATCAGGACTATTGCCTCCGGAAGCATGTATGTTGCGTTGTAGATGAAGGAATAGATGAGCGCATCCTGAGTGGGTATTGAAAGCCCCGCCCAAACGGTGGCGCCGGACACAACGTGGCATGCGTAGCGAAGAATGCAGGCGAGCAGGCATCCCATCGAAAGTCCGACAGCCTGGTTGCTGATCGACTTGCGGAACACTCCCGCAAAGCCTATTACCGTGAATGCTATGATGTAGTCGAGCAGCACAACGGCAACTATGCTCTGCCAGCCGGTAACCCAGCTGAGTCTGTTAAGACCTAAAAGCTGCTGAAGCACGCCGTACACAAATCCCGAGCCGATGCCCCATCCCAAGCCGTGGCGGTAAGCTATTATCGCAACGGGAAGCATGGATGCTATCGTCACCGATCCGCCGTAAGGCAGATCTATGATCTTAAAGATACTGAGCACGGTCGCAAGAGCGATCATTATGGCGCTTTCAACTAACGCCAAAAGTTTTTTGTCACGCATTTTTGATTTCTCCTTTTTATATGCATGTAATGTCAATAAAACACCCGCTCGCTCATGTCGCTTTTGCAAACGCAGCAAATAAAAAAGCCGCGGAACAGATAATTCCGAGGCAAACACAGCGTTATGTCGTCACCTGAAAAAATCAGGTCGCCCTACGTCGGCATTATCCGAATCAGGTTATGGGTCGAAACGTCAGTCCGTTTCCTCTCAGCCCGCATACGAGCTCCCCTGTTTTATCGAATGAAATAATATCACAAACATCTTTCGTTGTCAACATAAAATCACATCACCGTAAAAAAGCCAAAGAGCGTTTCGTTTTGAAACGCTCTTTTTGTAGGCTTTTGTCTGGTTATATTTATATGGAGGAAAAAATATGAAGATATCTTAATTGGTTTTGCAGCTTTTTGTCATGCTCAAGTTACTGCGCTGCATAGGGACGTATGCCGGTCACAAACCTTGACGTCCAGTAATTTGTCGTGATGTTTGCGGTCTTTACAAACTCATCGGGCACGGGGGAGTAGATTATCAGTCCGCCGCCCACGTATACTCCGCAGAAACTTGCCTCGCCGCCCGGCTCAGCTGCAAAGTAGACAATGTCGCCTGCCGAAAGCTCGTTATAAGGGATCTTGTCTCCGCTTTCAAGCTGGTTCTTTAAGCTCCTCGGGAAATCGCCGCCGGCTGCGTTTACACAGTAGTATGTAAGTCCGGATGTATCAAAGCCTTCTTCAGGTGAAGAACCACCCATTGTGAAGGGTATGCCTATCTGCTGCGTGGCAACGTCCACAATCTTTTCATACAGGCTTTCGCTTGTCTGGGGAGTTTGCGGCTCGGTCACGGGCTGAGTTTCGTCCGGAACCGTCTGCGTCACCTCAGGTTCCGTAGTCACTGCCGGATCCGTAGTAACTTCCGGCTCGGTCTCCTGCGGCTCCGAAGTTGTCACCTGAGGCTCTGTCACTTCTTCCGTCTCGGACGGATCGGTGGTCTCCTGCGAAAGGGTTGTGTCCTGAGTTACCGACTCCGATGACGACAAGTCGCTGCCGTCTGTGCTTTTAGCGGAGTCGTCTTCGATCTTTCCGCATGCCGCCATTGCTGCCACTATTGCAACCGCTGCTGCCAGGGCAATTATAACGCGAATCTTGTTTTTGCTCATCGTTGTCACCTCGTTCTTGTCGTGTACGTTTTGTACTCTTGTCTACATCTACATTGTACCACAACCCACATGGTAATCAAGAACAAAGCAATTACAATAGATGACAAGTTGGTTACAAGCTGTACTTTCAGGTGACGATGCTGTTACGCGGCTGTTTCAAAACGGCATAAAGGTTTGTGTCCCATGCGGGATAGTAGGGAAAATGCCTGATGTACAAGCTGTACTCAGGACACAGCTCGTGTATTTTAAGAGGTATTTCAAATATATCCGCAACCCTGTGATACAGCGCTATGCAAAGCTTCGGGCGGCGCTCAAGTATAGTTTTTTCCGAGCCGCACACGGCAGACATTTCCGCACCCTCTACATCATATTTTATGTAGGAACATTTGTCCCCGTTCAGCACGCTGTCCAGCGTCAGCTGCATTATCTGCACGCCCTTGTCCGCCCGACGGGACATCCTTCCTCCGCCTGCCGACACGGTTATCATGCGGTTTTCATCGCCTGCCGCAGCGTTTATCGCCTCGACATTGTCAAGGTGCGCGGTGTTTTCCTTCAGCTTTCTGAAGTTTCTTGCGTTCGGCTCGAATGCGTATATGCGGCGGTACTTTCCCGACACTGCATCGACAAACTCCGCTACGGTGTCGCCGGTATATGCGCCGAGGTCGGCGTATGTCTCATCGCTGCCGAAAGAAAGTATGCCGACAGCTTCGCTCGGGTCGCTTTCACAGCTTTTGAGGCAGGATATTTCTCCGGTTATCCTGTACTCGATCAGCTTTTCAAAGCATGTGCGGGAGCGCTCGTCCGAAAGAAGGTTATACACTCTTAAAAGGCTGTCGAAGTTTTCACGCAGGTATTCCTTTGTAAACAGTCCGCCGCCGACAACCGGCATGTCCGGCACAATCAGCTTGTGCCGCTTTGCAACGCCGTCGATTTTGTCTATCAGGGATTTGTACCCCGCGCCGAAAGCGAGAACTATTATAAAGTCGTCGATTCGGCTTTCTATTTCGGACAGGCTGTGAATCCTGTGACCCAAAAAGGTTTTGTCCCGCACAAATTCGTCGCTTGCAAATATCCCTGCACAGGGTATGCCGTACCTGTCAAACACGTCAAAAAGCTTTATGCACCCGTCGCCCATTCCCCATACGAATATCGGAAGCTTGCTGTCTTTAAGCAGCTCAACATATGGTGTAAGCGAATTAAAATACTCTAAACTAAACACAATTTGTTCCGCTCTGCCTTTCTAATAGATAATAATTATCTACATTATATTAAGTTTTTTGTTGCAAATCAACTGATTTATTTTCCCTTCTTGAAAACTGAAAAAACCGGTGTATAATAAGTAGCATAGAAAACTTGTATGTATAGAAGGTGGAATCAATGGAGATATTTCGCGATTTAGCGATCATACTTATTTCCGCCAAGGTACTGGGACTGGTTGCCAAGAAATTCGGCGCTCCTCAGGTGGTAGGAGAGATCATAGCGGGACTTTTGATAGGTCCGCTGCTCGGCTGGGTTACGGAGTCGGATGAACTCAGTATTTTTGCGGAAATCGGTGTGGTCATGCTGATGTTCATGGCGGGACTCACCACAAACCTCAAGGAGCTTATCAAATCCGGACCGGTTGCGCTTTTAGTGGCGTGCGCGGGAGTGTTTGTGCCATTGGCTGGAGGAACTCTTTTGTACTCCTGCTTCTACGGATTCTCTGCCATAGGAACGGAAGGATTTTATAAGGCTTTGTTCATCGGCACTATTTTAACCGCAACAAGCCTAAGCATTACGGTTGAGGTTCTTAAGGAGTTGGGAAAGCTTGAGGGACGAATAGGAACCATCATAACCGGAGCGGCTGTAATAGACGATGTAATAGGAATAATTGTTTTGACGTTCGTCATAGGTATAAGCGGCGCCGACAACTCAGATAGCGGCGGAGTGCTTGCCGTTACGCTCAAGACGCTTTTGTACCTTGTGTTCTGCGCTGTTGTGGGTGTTGCAATCTACTATGTGTTCAAATTCCTCGACAAGCGCGCCCCTCATCACAGAAGAATACCGATACTCGGCTTTGCCCTCTGCCTTGCAATGGCGTACATAGCTGATAAGTACTTCGGAGTTGCGGACATCACCGGAGCATACGTTGCCGGTATAATCCTTTGCAACCTCCAGGATTCAAAGTATATCAACGAAAAGGTGGATGTAAGCTCCTACCTGTTCTTCGGCCCGATATTCTTTGCAAGCATCGGTATCAAGTCGAGCTTTGACAACATAGACTCTCAGCTTATACTCTTCTCGATATGCTTCGTGCTTGTGGGACTTGTGGCAAAGATCATCGGCTGCGGACTTATGGCAAAGGCGTTCAAGCTCAGCTGGGGCGACTCGCTTAAAGTCGGCGTCGGCATGATGACAAGAGGCGAGGTCGCGCTGATAGTTGCGCAAAAGGGACTTGGCGCGGGACTGCTCGATGACAGGTTCTTCACGGCGGTAATACTTTTGATACTCGTATCGTCGCTCGCAACGCCTATAGTGCTCAAGATTTTGTTTAGGCATGATGACAAAAAGGCTGCGCTCGCAGGTCACAACCCTCCGGTTGCGCCTGACAGTCAGGCAAACGCAAACACTTAATTGCGGAGTGTTTTAAATAATGATGCTAGCCCGTTTCTGCGTATTTTGCGCGGGAACGGGTTTTTGCTTTTTATTGCGGACAACTCTTGCGGACACTTGCATAAATCGGCATGCTGTGGTAGAATACAAATATCTATTTCTAATGAGGTGAGTCCTATTGCAAACAGCATATAAGAGGACAGAGTTAGGCGGAGGAGTCGCAATATCGAAAATAGCCGATTCCAAGTTCAAAACTAACTCGGTCTACGTCAGGTTCCTGACCGAATATAAAAGAGAAGACGCGGCTGCACTTGCACTTATCCCGTCAGTGATCACATCCTCAAGCGAGGATTACCCGACAGGAACGCTCCTTAACAAGAAACTGAACGCGCTTTACGGAACAACTGTCACCGGTTCTGCCTCTCAGATCGGCGGAATGTACGAGGTGACAGTGTGCATAGATTACCTTTCGGACGTGTATGCTCTGGACGGCGACAAAATAGCCGAGCCGGCATCGCAGATACTTTTGGGCTGCATATTCCGCCCCGCACTTGAAAACGGAGGCTTTGCCGCGGCGGAGTTTGAGATGAGAAGAAAGGATTTTTTAGACTCCATAGATGCAGAGATAAACGACAAGGTTTCCTACGCTCTCAGCGAGGCGTTCAAGACCGTCTATGAGGGCGAGCCGAGTGCGTCAAAGCATTACGGCAGCAGGGAAGAGGTTGAATCCGTCACCCCGCAAAAGGCATACGAGGTCTATAAAAAGCTCCTGTCGGAGGCAAAGGTTGAAATATCCCTTTGCGGACATGGCGACTTTGACGAGGCGGAAAAGCTTCTCAGCCATGCGTTCGACACCGCAAGGACAAGCTTTGCCGACCCGAGATACTTCGATTACAGCGCTGTAAAGGCCGACACCGCATACGCCGAGGAGAAAATGGACGTTTCTCAGGCAAACCTTGTTCTCGCCTTTAAGCCAAAGACGCATGATCTGCGTGTGGCGCAGGAAATGTCCTGCGTTTACGGCGGCTCGACTTTTTCAAAGCTCTTTGCAAACGTGAGGGAAAAGATGAGCCTTTGCTACTTCTGCCAGTCAATTTACTCCGAGACAAAGGGAACGATGTTCGTAGTCAGCGCAGTGGAGTTCGACAACATAGATAAGGCAAAAGACGAGATAATCCACCAGCTTTCTTTGATAGCAAACGGAGAGTTCACCGACGACGAGCTTGCAAACGCCAAGCTATACCTTGCAAATGCATACAGCTCGAGCGAGGACAGAATTTCATCGATAGATCTGTGGTACTTCAGGTGCAATCAAAGAAATGAAATTCTGACGCCGCAGGAGTATGCCGAAAAGCTTTGCGAGGTCACACGCGAGCAGGTGATACAGCTTGCCGCACAGATGAAGCTTGACACGGTATTTGTACTCAGGAACATAGGAGAGCAGTAATATGAATTATGAAAAACAGCTTGTCGTAAACGAAAGAACAGGCGAGAAGTATTATTACATCAAGCATCCCTCCGGACTGTCCATATACGTCATGGAGATGGAGGGATACAACACGGCATACGCCCTGTTCGGAACAAAGTACGGCTCTATAAACACCACCTTTAAGACAAAGAAGGACGCCGATTATGTCACCGTTCCGGAAGGCATAGCGCACTTTTTGGAGCATAAGCTCTTTGAAAACGAGGACTGCGATGTGTTTGAGCTGTATGCCAGGACGGGAGCAAGCGGAAACGCATACACATCCTTTAATAAGACAGCGTATCTGTTCAGCTGCACGTCTAACTTCAAGGAGTCGCTGTCGATACTTTTGGACTTTGTGCAAAAGCCGTATTTCACTCAGGCGACTGTTGACAAGGAGCAGGGCATAATCGGACAGGAAATAAAAATGTGCGAGGACAACCCCTATCGCGCAGTGCTCTTCAACCTGCTCAAGGCGGTGTACTACAAGCACCCGATAAGAATAGACATAGCGGGAACGGTGGAGTCGATTGCAAAAATCGATGCGGATCTGTTGTACCGCTGCTACAACACGTTTTATAATCTTCACAATATGGTGCTGTCGGTTGCAGGAAACTGCAAGGTTGACGATGTTTTGGAGGTCGCGGATAAGCTCTTAAAGCCCTGCGAGGACTTCGAGCTAAGGTCAATTTTCCCCGACGAGCCGTCAGGCGTCGCACAAAGCGAATGCGTTTGCAAAATGCCTGTAGGCGTCCCGATTTTCGCCGTGGGATTTAAGGCATCTCCCTGCATAGGCGCACAAATGATAAAGAAAGAGTATGAGAGCGCGTTTTTGATGGATCTCATATTCGGCCCGACATCGGAGTTTTATAAGAAGAACCTCGAGGCGGGACTCATAAACTCCACGTTCGGCTCAGAGACGATAGACGGCGAAGGATTCTTCGTAAACATAATAGAAGGAGAGTCAAAAGACCCCGTCAAGCTCAGAGAGCTTATAAACGAAGAGATAAAAAGAGTGAAGCGAGAGGGCATAAGCCGCGAGGACTTTAACGATATGAAGAAATCGAGGTACGCCTCTGCGATAAGAGCTTTTGCAAACGTAGAAAGCTGCGCATCGCTGATGCTTGACTCATACATCAACTCAGCACAGCCGTTTGATGCAATAGAAACCCTTGCGTCCTTAAAGTACGAGGATGTTATGGGGGCGATAGACGAGCTGCTTTGTCAGGAAAATTCCTCCCTTTCAATAGTGGAGCCTGCACAGCAGTGATAACACCCGATATTTTAACGACGAAAGGGCGGAATAAAAAATGCTATTATCCATGACAGCGGATTTCGTTCGTGAGCTTTTAGACAGCGACGGAGGGGTGATATACTTCCCCAACAGCGGACTTTTCGAGAACGGAATCAAGATAGACAACGTCATGTTCACAATACCCGGCTTGAACCTTGAGATTTACTGGTACGGTTTTCTCATAGCTTTGGGCATGGTTCTGGCGATGATATATGCGTACAGAAGAGTCAGAAAGTTCGGTTTGGAGCCGGACAGATTTACCGATATGGTTCTTGCGGGCTTCATAGGCGGAATAATCGGAGCAAGAGCGTACTACGTAGTATTCAGCCTTGACAAGTACCTCACCGATGAGGGAACGTTTGATTTGTGGGCTGCTCTGAGCATACGTGACGGCGGACTTGCAATTTACGGCGGTGTAATAGGCGCACTGATATTCGGACTTTTGGTTGCAAAGATACGAAAAGTCAAAATCGCGCCGCTGCTTGACCTTGCCGGACTCGGATTTTTGATAGGCCAGTGCATAGGACGCTGGGGCAACTTCTTCAATCAGGAGGCGTTCGGCTCAAAGACCTCGCTCCCGTGGGGCATGGTTTCAAAGGATATCTTAAACGAGCTGTACTTCTTCTACTACCCCGAAAACGTCAGCGTCATAGCAAACCGCGCACTCGATATGATAGCGCACCCGTGCTTTTTGTATGAATCGCTGTGGTGCCTTGTGGGATTCCTGGCGCTTCACTTCTATTCAAAGCACCGCAAGTTTGACGGAGAGATATTCCTGCTGTATATAGGATGGTACGGACTGGGAAGGTTCTGGATAGAGGGACTGAGAACGGACAGCCTGTACCTTGTGAACACCGAAACTCTCAAGCTGAAGGTTTCTCAGCTCGTAGCGGGAACCTGTGTAATATTTGCCGCCGCATTGCTGATATATATGTATGTGACGGTCAAGAAAAAGGGCTACACGTTCTACTACGCCACAGACGAGTCAAAGGAACTGCTGCGGCTGTACGATGAAAAGAACCTCAAATCCCGCAGAAAGCGCGGAAAGAACGCAGATGACGAGGTTGAGGAGCATATACTTGCCGCGGATGCAGAGGGCGAGAATGTGAATGAAAGCTCGGGCGAGGAAACGCCTTCGGATGCCGAAACGGAAAGCGCGGATGCGGAAGGCTCTTCAAATGCAGAGGCGGAAAGCGCGGACGCGGAAGACTCTTCGGATACTGATGATGCCGAGGAAGAAAACAGCGGCTCTGAGCAGAAAAACGCACCCGATTCTTCAGATTCCTATGCCGAAGAGCCAAAGAAGGCCGCCGATTCAGACGAGGAAAACGACACGAAAACAGACAAATAATTAAGTACACCAAGCGCGGACGCTGCCGGAAAATTGCCGGCAGCCACGCGCTGTATATAGGGAATGCTTAGGAGGAGAAATATGGCGAACACAGCAAAAATAATTGACGGAAAAGCAATTTCGGCAAGCATACGTGAACAGATAAAGCAGGACACAAAGGGGTTCATAACAAAGACCGGCGTAAAGCCGGGACTTGCGGTAATACTTGTAGGCGAGGATCCCGCATCGAAGATATACGTAAGAAACAAGAAAAAAGCATGCGAGGATGTGGGATTTCAGTCGTTTGAATACCTGATGCCGGATGAGACGCCGGAGGTTGTCCTCAAGGAGCTTATAGAAAAGCTCAACAGAGACCCCGCGGTTCACGGCATACTCTGCCAGCTGCCCCTGCCAAAGCACATAGACGAGAAGTCGGTAATCGAAACCATATCCCCACTCAAGGATGTGGATGCATTCCACCCGATAAACGTGGGCAGGATAATGACGGGCGACTATAATTTCTTGCCATGCACCCCTGCGGGAATTATGGAGCTTATCAAGTCAACGGGCGTGGAGATTGCGGGAAAGAAATGCGTTGTAGTGGGAAGAAGCAATATCGTCGGCAAGCCGATGGCAATGCTTTTGCTGCACGCTAACGGCACGGTGACAATATGCCACTCAAAGACCGCAGACCTCAAAAAAGAATGCCTTGAGGCGGATATACTCGTCGTCGCAACCGGAAAGGCAAAGATGATAAAGGCTGACATGGTCAAGCCGGGAGCAGTAGTTATAGATGTCGGAATGGACAGAGACGAAAGCGGCAAGCTCTGCGGAGATGTGGACTTTGACGAGGTCTCAAAGGTTGCGGGATACATAACCCCTGTTCCGGGCGGCGTGGGACCCATGACTATAGCCATGCTCATGAGAAACACCTACACGGCCGCAAAGATAGCTGTATCAAGATAAGATAAAGTAAATATCGCAGCACTGCGCTGCTTCTTTCTCCGGCACGGCTATGGGGCATGCATGCCCCGCAGCCGGTATTACCCGCGTGATCTTCTGCGGATACGGGAGTGTATAAAAATGAGTGCAAACAATTCAAAGAAATTTGTCCCTATTTTTAATAAGAAGAAAGGCACAGGCTATAGCACCGTCGGGTTTGTGTTCTCGGCGGCGCTGTTTGTCTTGTCATGCCTGCTCAATTGGGTGTGGTATTGGGCCGGCGCATGCTTTTTTGTGACGCCCGTGGCAATGGCTGTGAACATGTGGTTTTCGATACCTCAGCCGCTTGACACAGAAAGAGAAAAGATTCAAAGGCGCATAAATTTGCTGTTCGGCTCTGTAGGATGCTTTGTCACATTCCTTACCAATATTTTCATGAAAAGCGACGGAACGTTTATGACGCCCTCCGAGTTTATTGATACGGGCACTGCCAATGTGATTTTTGTTATTGCACTTATCGTAGTGTACATTGTAATTTTCGCTTATTTGATGTCCATGCGCGGCGTTGCCAAGGATAAGACAAAAAAGGCGATTTACGCAATGACAAATGACACGGTTGAAATGGAAGGTCCGGACGGCAAAAAGTATCCCATACCGAACGACTATAAGATCGCATGGGAGCTGATGTTCGATTCGTCCGCATACGATAACGCTCATGATGCCAAGGCAAGCATACCCGAAGGACTGCTTGTGCAGCATGTTGCAGACTGCATGTATCGGGAATTTAAGGACAACAACTGGGAAATGTTCAGACCCAAGCCCTTTGACGTCGAAAAGTGGGACAGGCTGAAAAGAGGCAAGTACTGGTTCGACAAGGACTACAAAAAGCAGTGGATAAAGTATGCCTACAGCTTGCATATATACGCCTTTGCGTTCTGGGTTAAAAACGGAAAGTACGGCGTTGCAAAGGCTGACATAGACAGGCTGATCGAGATTTTGATAAACCGCGGACTCGGCAAAAACTTTGACTTTGTCTTTATCGAAGCGATGAAATTCCGCACTGACTTTTATGCGAACGTCCCCGATTCCATGAAAGACCCTCAGATAGACAGCATCTGTGAGGAGGTTCTTGAAAGAGAAATCGAGGATAAAAAGTTTTATGAAAAACAGCGCCTTGATGAGCTTAGAAAAAGGCTTGCGCAGGAAGAAGAGCTGCGTGAGGAGCGGCTTGAAGAAGAGCTTGAAAAAGAGAAGGAGCGCAAGAAGCTCCGCGACGAGTACGAGAAAAAACTCAGAAATCTCGACGATCGCGAGCGCACGCTCAATGCATTTCTTGACAACACGGCATATACAAACGAGGAAAACTACCTCGCCGGAAACCTTGGCGAGACGGAATACGCAAGAAGAAAGTTTTTGCGTGACGAGGCGGAGGACAAATTGCGTAAGGATTACGAGGACGCCGTCAGAAACCTTGACAAATAAGAAAAAGCCCGNNGCGGTATGTGTACCGCGGTACTTATTACTGCGGCGTCAGGCAGAAATCGTGTCTATGATTGTTTGGAACACCGTCAGGAAAATTAAGAAGCCGAAGTTTAAAAGAGAGAACTCCGCAAGATACCTCAGCGTCTTTTTCGGGTTGTGCTTGTGATACTCACGGAATGTTATGAGGCTTGCTAAAGACGCTATAATCGTTCCCACGCCGCCTATGTTCACTCCGACGAGCAGGTCGGCATAGTTGTCGGTAAATCCCGAAAGAAGTATCGCCGAGGGCACGTTGCTGATAAACTGGCAGCATATTACGCTGAACAAAAGAGTGCTCTTTTCCAAAAGCGACGACAGCAGCGTCACAACCGGCTGTATCCTTGCCATGTTTCCCGCAAAAATAAAGAAGAAAACGAAGGTCAGAAGCAAAGGATAGTCCACGCTTGCAAGCGCATGCCTGTCCGCAAACATCAGCGCCGCAAATATCACTATCATTCCGAGCTGATACGGCACGCCTCTGAAGACCATTGCAATTGAAAGCACAAACAGTACAAGGTAAAACGCCGTGCGCTTTACGTCGAGCTTTGGCGGCTCGTCACGCAGCGTGAGCTTTTCGGAGGGGAGTATCAGGCAGCATATCGTTATTATCACTATCGAGGCTATGAACGTTGGCGCCATGATTTTGATGAACTCGAGGTTCGGTATCTCAAACTTTGTGTACAAATACAGGTTCTGCGGATTTCCGAACGGCGTCAGCATTCCGCCGAGGTTTGCGGCGATGTTCTGCATGATAAAGACGTATGCCATGTAGCGCTCTTTTCCGGTGGTGGACAAAACTATGTATCCGAGCGGCAAAAAGGTCAGAAGCGCCATGTCGTTTGCAATCAGCATCGAGCCTATAAAGGTTATGTACACCAGAACCAGCACGCAAACTCGAAGGTTTTTAAATTTCTGAACTGTCTTTTCCGCTATGATGTAAAAGAAATTCACGTCCTTGAGCGCACAGACCACGGCGAGCACGCTGAAAAGACACGCGAGCGTCTTGTAGTCGAAGTACCCGAGGTATTCGGCGTCAACCGGAACTACAAACGACGTTATGAGCGCAGCGCAAAAGGCTATGCACATAACCACATTCTTCTTTAAAAAGCCTGCAACAACAGATGCGGTCATAAATTAAGTACCCCTCATTAAATATGTTGACTTTGCCGCTAAAATACTGTAATATAATTATGTATGCGGCGAACTTATTCAATGTAGCACAAATCACACCTATGGTCAATACGGTTGTGAAAAAAACTTTGTCATTTTTCAAAAAAGACCTTTACAAAGTGCTTTGAATATGATATCATTTTATGTATGTGCGGCACGTTTGTAAGTTTCGCGCAAATAAATCATCTGACCGCATTCGCTGACAGCGGGATAAGCCCTGATATGAGGAAAAGTACCCGCCGCTGTCTATGGTGCAGGTAATAATTTTAGAAAGAGGTATTTATAATGCTGCTCAAAGAAGAAAAGAAGGCTATAATCGAAGCCAATAAGCTTACCGAGAACGACACCGGCTCACCTGAGGTTCAGATTGCTATCTTGACAAAGAGAATTTCCGACCTCACCGAGCATTTGAAGTCCCACAAGAATGACCACCATTCCAGAAGAGGACTTTTGAAGATGGTTGGACGCAGACGTAACCTTTTGAACTACCTTCAGAAGAACGACATCAACCGCTACCGTGCAATCGTTGAAAAGCTCGGCTTAAGAAAGTAATAACTTTGTACTCAAAGGCAGGAGCAGTTTTGACGCTACTGCCTTTTGATGTATTTTCAGGCGCAGTTTTTTAGTAATAAGTTAAACTATCTCACGGCTTATGACGGACGCGCAGATGGCTTAGTTTATTGCTAAAACTTCCGCTTGAAAATACAAAATAAATTTATATTTTTGAACGGAGGATTTTTTCACATTNNAGACCACCTTTGCCGGCCGCCCCCTCGTTGTGGAGACGGGCAAGACCTGCGAGCTGTCCAACGGCTCCTGCTGGGTTCACTACGGAGACACGGTCGTAATGGCAAACGTAACTGCGTCTGCTAAGCCCCGTGAGGGAGTAGACTTCTTCCCGCTGTCCGTAGACTATGAGGAAAAGCTTTACTCTGTGGGCAGGATTCCCGGCTCATTCACAAAGCGCGAGGGCAAGCCCAGCGATAAGGCGATACTCACATCACGTATGGTTGACAGACCTATTCGCCCCTTGTTCCCTAAGGACATGAGAAACGACGTGAGCGTAGTAATGACCGTTATGTCTGTTGACCCCGACTGCTCTCCCGAAATCACCGGACTTATCGCAACATCGATAGCAATATCGATCTCAGATATCCCGTGGGGAGGACCTGTAGCGGGCGTCAGCGTCGGACTTGTAAACGGCGAGATAGTTTTGAACCCCACCTTAGAGCAAAGAGCAATAAATCACCTCAACCTGACTGTCGCAGGAACCATGGAAAAGATAGTCATGATAGAGGCGGGCGCGGATGAAATCGACGATGAGACCATGCTTGAGGCGNNAAGACAGGTCACAAGGAAATCCGGAAGATGGTTGAGTTCATAAGCTCGATAAAGGCTGAAATAGGCAAGCCCAAGTTTGAATTTGAGTCTATGGAGGTTGACCATGACCTCTTTGATGCGATAGCTCAGATGGCTGAAGAGGATGTAAAGGTTGCACTCGATACCGACGACAAGAACGTAAGAGAGGCAAGACTTGCTCCTATTGTAGACGCTGTTCATGCAAAGTTTGACGAGCAGTATCCCGAGCAGATCGCAATGATAGACGAGTGCATATACAAGCTCCAGAAGAAGATAGTTAGAAACTGGCTGTATGAGGGCAAGCGTGTCGATGGCAGAAGCCTCGATCAGATTCGTCCTCTTGCCGCCGAGGTAGGCGTGCTCCCCAGAGTTCACGGCTCAGGTTTGTTCACAAGAGGTCAGACTCAGGT
>DDJI01000032.1:16559-34726 GCA_002338885.1 Ruminococcus sp. UBA1828
ATCCACCACTACAACTTCCCGTCTTACTCCGTCGGCGAAACCAAGCCTTCACGCGGACCCGGCAGACGTGAGATAGGCCACGGCGCACTTGCTGAAAAGGCGCTCATACCTGTTCTTCCCTCTGTGGAGGAGTTTCCGTATGCAATAAGAGTTGTGTCGGAGGTTCTTTCTTCAAACGGCTCTACTTCTCAGGGTTCAATATGCGGCTCTACACTTGCGCTCATGGACGCAGGCGTGCCGATAAAGGCTCCGGTTGCGGGTATTTCCTGCGGCCTTATCACAAGAGACGACGGAACCTTTGCGACAATGGTTGACATTCAGGGACTTGAGGACTTCTTCGGCGATATGGACTTCAAGGTCGGCGGNNAGAGATTATATACTTGACGAGATCATGGCTAAGGCTATAGACGCGCCTCGTCCGACAGTATCCAAGTGGGCTCCCAAGATGCTCACCACCAAGGTGCCTGTAGATAAGATAAGAGAGGTAATCGGATCGGGAGGAAAGGTTATTCAGAAGATCTCCGCCGATTGCGATGTAAAGATAGACATCAACGACGATGGAAATGTGTTTGTATCCGGTCTTGACCTTGAGAAGGCTCAGAACGCCATATCCATAATCAAGACTATCGCATTTGACCCCGAGATAGGTTCTATCTACAAGGGCAAGGTGGTTAGAATAATGAACTTCGGCGCATTTGTTGAGATAGCTCCCGGCAAGGACGGACTTGTGCACATATCCAAGCTCGATATGCAAAGAGTAAACAAGGTTGAGGATGTCGTTTCAATAGGCGACGAGATACTTGTAAAGGTTATCGAAATCGATGACCAGGGAAGAATAAACCTCAGCCGCAAGGATGCGCTTATCGATATGGCTGCTAAGAAGGCAGACAAGAAGGACTAAAAGACGGATATAAAACTTAATATAACCGCGAAAATACAGCTCGGCATCTGCCGGGCTGTATTTTTTGCGCAGGATGTAGCAATTTCGCGGCAGATGTGTTATCATATATTATATAAACTATATATGCCGCATGCGCGGCGCGGAGGTAGCTATGAGAACGGAATATGAGGTACTCGAACTTATAAAGTCGATTGCAAAAGACGACAGCAGAATCAAAGCCGTAGCGCTGTGCGGCTCAAGGGCTGATGAAAACTGCCCTAAGGATATTTATCAGGATTACGATGCGGAGTACTACGTGGAGGATATAAAACCGTTTTGGGATAACATGAAATGGTTTGAGGACTCGTTTGGCAAGACCATACTGTATCAGCTTCCGGAGGTTGTGGACGGAATTAAGGATGGCGACAGGTTTGCATACCTTGCCATATTCGAGGACGGTGTGAGAATAGACCTGAGCATTCTGAAACTGCCGCAGAGAACGCCGCAGGACGGTTCAGAACCTAAAATCGTACTTTTGGACAAGTGCGGATTGTTTGACGGCGTGAGATTCAATCAGTGCTGCCATAACGTCAGCGCACCCGACCAAAAGGAGTTTGCCGCATGCTGCAATGAGTTTTGGTGGTGCTTAAACAACGTGGCAAAGGGACTTGCAAGAGAGCAGATACCATACGTAAAGAACATGTACGATATAAACGTCCGCCCCATGCTCGACAAGATGCTTTCGTGGTACATAGGCTCGATAACTGACTTTTCCGTCAGCTCGGGAAAGTACGGAAAGTACTTTAAAAAGTATCTTCCGGACAGCATATACTCAAAGTACCTTCGCGCATACTGCCTTTCCGACCCGATGAGAATATGGACGTCGGTGATCAGTACGTGCAAGTTGTTTTCCGACGTGGCAAAGCTTGTAGCGTCAGAGCTTGGGCTTAAATACAACCAGTCGGAGGAGGATGGCTCGAGAATTTACATGATGAACGTCAAAAACGGGGTCTACTCCCTGTGATGCACGCTCGCGCATGAGCGAATGCCAATTGAATATATGAAATTTGCGGGTTTTCGGCAGCTGCCGGATGCCCGCTTTTTTGCGCCTTCGTCAGCTTACGTCCGACCGCTGAAAATTGCGGGACGATTTTTTACGTTTTTTGCATAAATCACGGTTTATTGTTTAGTATACCGACATAAGACCATACGCGCATTGCGCATGCTTGTAAGCTTGAGCACATTGCGCGCCTTTGAAAGGACGGATAATATGCAGGTTGTTATTTTGGCAGGCGGAGAGGGCAGGAGGCTCAGACCGCTGACATGCGACATGCCGAAGCCGCTTGTCAGGATGCTCGGCGTGCCGGTTATAAAAAGACTGCTTCACGGGCTGAAGGAGTGCGGCTTTGACAGGGCGACGGTGGCGGATTATTACCTTGCAGATCTGCTTGAGTCAAGCCTCGGCAGCTCATGCGAGGGCGTGGATGTGGAGTACGTCAGGGAAAAAACGCCCTTGGGAACTGCGGGATGCGTCAGGGCTGCATGGAGCGGCAGCGGCGATACGCTTGTTGTGAGCGGCGACAGCGTGTGCAGCTTTGACTTTTCAAAAGCTGCGGCGTTTCACTCAAGCCATAATGCGGATGTCACTATACTTGCGCACAGGGTTGCGGATCCGCGTGAATATGGGCTGATCACAGCAGGCGAGGAGGGAAGAATAACCGGTTTTATTGAAAAGCCGGGGTATGACAGATGCCTGACCGATGCGGCAAACACCGGCACTTACATCATCTCGGAAAGCGTGATGAAAAGAATACCCGTCGGCGAAAACGTGGACTTTGCCAAGGATGTATTCCCGCAGCTTTTGAAAGACGGGAAAAGGCTATACTGCCGCATTGAGGACGGCATATGGCACGACATCGGAGATATACCGTCCTTCATCAAATGCCAAAGGGAACTGCTTGAAAGGTCGGGCAAAAAGTATCTTGTTTGCAGCGGAGCAGGCTTTGACAAAAGCGCAATGATAGGCGACGGGAGCGTGCTCGAAGCCGATTCATACGTCGGCGCAGAGTGCAGAATACAGGGAAGCTGCGTGATGCAGCGCGCGGCAATCGGAGACGGATCCACCCTCACCGGCTGCATAGTTTCAGACGGCGCGGTGCTTGGCAGGGGCTGCAAAATAGGCAAAAACGCCGTCGTGGGCAGCGGATGCATATTGGGCGCTGCGGTCACGGTAGACGAGGGCGTGAGAATTTACCCAAACACAAAAATCCCCTCCGGTTCTCGCGTGCGGGAGGATGTGTATGAGCAGGGATACCGGCTTTTGAGCATGGAGGAGTACGGAGCCGCATGCGGCATATCAAACTCACCCATGGATGCCATGAGGCTCGGCATGGCTGTGGTAAAGGCGCTTGAGCCGCAGACGGCGGAGATCGCAGTCGGGTATTCCGGCGAGCAGGAGTATTTGGCAAAGGCACTGTCGCTCGGCGCGGGATGCGCAGGAGCAAGGGTGTACAATCTTGGCAGGTCAACCGCCGCGATGACTGTGTACGCAGCAAGAAAGCTTTCGCTGCGCTACTGCATACATGTGTCAGACGCAATAAGAATAATGAGGTCGGACAGAATAGAGCTTGCACGGTCGGAAGAGAGAAAAATTGAGATGTGCTTTAACCGCGGAGAGCTGCCGAGCGGGCTTGAGAGCGTGCCGGAAACTGATGTCCGCTCCATCACCGAGCTGTATAAAAAGGAGCTTGCGGGAACGTATCCGGCGGAGTTTAGGGGAGCTTACGGCTTTGAGTCGGGCAGCGAGGAGGAAAAGCAGGCGTTTTGGTGCATATGCGGCTCAAATGGCAGGGATGACTGCGTAAAAGACCGCGCGGGATGCTTTGTGCGGGTGACCGGAACGCCGGAGGTAAGCGTTGTCTTAAAGGAGAGCAAAACGATGTTTTCGTGGAGCCACCTGATCATATTGGCATGCAAGGCACGGCTTGCCGAGGGAAAGGATTTGTACCTTACGCCGAGGGCGCCGGCGTACTGCGATGAGCTTGCCGAAAAAGCGGGCAGAACCGCATACCGCATCTATCCCGACGACAGCGCCGCAGTTGACGATTATTGCTGGGATCCCATAGCGCTTGTTGCAAACAGCTTAAAATACTGCGCCGAAAATAAAAAAAGCCTTGCCGGTGCTTTAAATGAGCTGCCCGAAATGTACTACGAGCAAAGAACCATAACCACGCGCTCGGAGCTGCCGAAAATTCTCAGAGAAGATTTTTGCGGGCTGCAAAACGACTCTATGGGCAGAGATATTATTTTGCACACGAGCGGCGCAACTGGCCATATAAAGCCCAAAAAGAGCGGGAAAGCGCTTGCCTTGTACGTTGAAGCGGTGTCCGCGGAGGCTGCTGCGGAGCTTTGCGACGACGTTTTAAGAAGGCTCGGAGACGGCGCTCAACTTGACATCAACGTGTGATTGTAGTATGATAACTATAAATTTATAGTAGGGGCAGTATGTCAGCGCGTGCCGGCGAAGGATGCGTCGGCTCACGGCGGGACAGCTTAATTAAATAGAGCTTTTTGGGAACGGCAGTGTGATAAGCGGCTGATAAAGATGCTGATCAGCACAAAACATTTGCCGAGTCCCGTACATAAATATATTTTACCAATAGGAAAACGAAAGGATATACATGGCAAATAAAGAAGAAAAAAATAGCAAGTCAAAGAAGAGCCGTGCGGTAAAGACCGAGCGGCAGGAAAAGGGCAGCCAGGGCGGATCGTCGGCGCTTGATGCGGCGATAGCGGCTGCAATTTCGGCGCCGAAGCCTCCTAAGAAGGCGGCGCAGTATCAGCGTCAGAAGCTGAATCAGGCAAGGTCGGAAAAGTCCAAATCCGACAAGCAAAGAAAGGATCAAAAGAAATCATCCGAGCAAAAGACTTCAAAGAGCGCGGCGCACAGATCCGAGGCCGCAAGCAAGATCAAGTCCTCAAGGCAGCATTCGGACACCGGCGCTAAAACCGCCTCAAAGAAATCGGGCGGCGCGCAGGCAAATGCCGCAAAGAGAAATCCGAGCGATTTTAAGAACCCGCTCAAGATAATACCGCTTGGCGGCTTGAACGAAATCGGAAAGAACATGACGCTTGTAGAGTACGGCGACGACATAGTTATTATCGACTGCGGAATGACGTTTCCGGATGCGGAAATGCCCGGAGTGGACATTGTAATACCCGATTTTACCTACGTTGTGAAGAATGCGGACAGGATAAGAGGAGTTCTTTTGACTCACGGACATGAGGACCACATAGGCGGAATCCCCTACCTGCTCAAAAAGATAAACGTCCCGATATACGGCACAAGGCTCACCTTAGGTCTTGTTGAAAACAAGCTCAAGGAGCACAACTTAGGCAAGGTGAAGCTCAATGTCGTATCCCCGCCGGACGTTGTGCGCTTAGGATGCATGAGCGCAGAGTTTATAAGAGTGAACCACTCCATTCCCGATGCGGCAGCCATTGCTTTGCGCACACCCGCGGGAACGGTTATTCACATGGGCGACTTCAAGGTAGATTACACCCCGATAGAGGGCGGAATAATCGATCTGCCAAGGTTTGCAAGCTTGGGCGACGAGGGAGTGCTCGCCTTGATGAGCGACTCCACAAACGCAGAACGCCCCGGATTTACGCCGAGTGAAAAGGTCGTCGGAGAGAGCTTTGAAAAGCTTTACTCAAAGGCGGAGGGCAAGAGAATTATAATTGCGACGTTCTCTTCAAACATACAAAGAGTTCAGCAGATTATAAACTGCGCTGCAAAACACTCGAGAAAGGTTGCGGTGTTCGGCAGAAGTATGATCAATGTAGTGCGCTTGGGAATAGACCTCGGATATCTTAAAATACCGGAGGGCGTGCTGATTGATATAGACAAGATGCATAATTACACCGATGATGAGTTGGTGATTATAACTACCGGAAGTCAGGGTGAGCCGATGAGCGCGCTGACAAGAATGGCGCTTAACGACCACAGACAGGTGAGCATCACCGAAAACGACTTCATAATCATTTCCGCAAGACCTATCCCGGGAAACGAAAAGTTTGTCGGAAGGGTTGTAAACGAACTGCTCAAGCTCGGTGCGGAGGTTGTGTATGAGGCGATGTATGATGTGCATGTGTCAGGACATGCATGCCGCGAGGAGCACAAGCTCTTGCTGAGCCTTGTAAGGCCGAAGTATTTCATCCCCGTTCACGGCGAGTATAAGCACCTTGTAAGACATGCCGAAACGGCGGAGGAGCTTGGAATCGCGCGCGAAAACATCATGATAGCCGATATAGGCAACGTCATAGAGGTTTGCGATGCGGGAATAAGAATCAACGGCTCTGTGCCGGCAGGAAAGCTTTTGGTTGACGGACTCGGCGTCGGAGATGTCGGCGCGGCGGTGCTCAAGGAGAGAAAGCATCTGGCGCAGGACGGCGTGATTGTGGTTTCGTTTACCATTGACAAGATAGAGAGAAAACTTCTGTCAGGTCCCGAGATAGTGACAAGAGGCTTTGTTTACGAGAAGGAGAGCGAGGAGCTGCTCACAAAGGCAAAGGCGTTTGTTGCAAGCACGGTAAACACCGAGCTTTTAACAAGGCATGACTACAACGCCATCAAGGCAAAGCTTCGGGACGAGCTTGGAGATTTCATATTCTCAAAGACAAAGCGCAGACCTATGATTGTTCCTACGATTTTGGATATATAAAGCGTAAACCGCTGCGCATGGCATACAATGCCGGCATACAATTTTGCGTAAAGGAAGGGATAAAGGTGAAAAAGCGTTTACCTAAGTCGGTTATCGCGGCGCTTGGGCTGCTGATACTGTCGTCGCTTGTGTTCGGAGTAGTTTTGATATTCCAGGGCACGGTGCTTGAGATTGCGGTAGCAGTGGTAGTGTTTTTAAGCGCCGTTGCGGTGCTTATAATGTCCTTGATTATCGGTTCTGACATAACTAAGTATGTCACCGAGATGGACAAAGACATAGTTTCCATAAGCCGTGAGACGTTTTACGACTTTCCCGAGCCGATAATTATAGCCGATGAGGACGAAAAGATAGTGTGGTACAACAAGAGCTTTGAGGAAAGGCTTTTCGGAGAGGACAGGGCGTATGCGCTGCCGCTTTCCGATCTTGTCGGAAACAACACTTCAAAGATTTTCGCCCAGAGCGGCGCAATAGTAAAGATCTTAGACAGGTATTACAGGGTCTCGGCGAGACAGTCGGAGGCGTATGGCCTGTCGGTCATAAAGTTTTCCGACGTGACCGACCACGTAATGCTTGAAAACGAGTACAAGGCGAGCAAAAAGACGGTTCTTATAATGATGATAGATAACTACGACGACCTTCTTCAAAACGCCAAGGAAAGCGATAAGGCAAACGTCCAGGTTCAGATAGAGCAGATATTCGAGCGCTTTATAGAGAACACCAACGGCATAATTCATAAGGTTTCAAACGACCGCTTCTACGCCATAATCGAAGAGCGCCACTTGAGCAGAATAATAGAGAGAAAGTTTGATATCCTTGATGAGGTCAGATCCATTCAGGTGGGAGACCGCACAAGCGTCACACTTTCAATCGGTGTCGGCAGAGGCGCCGCAACGCTTGCACAGAGCGAGGCGTACGCTAAGCAGTCTTTGGACATGTGCTTGGGAAGGGGCGGAGACCAGGCGGCTGTAAAGACGCCTAACGGATTTGAGTTCTTCGGCGGCATTTCAAAGGCTGTGGAAAAGTCCACAAAGGTTCGCTCAAGAATAATCGCAACCGCGCTCAAGGAGCTTGCGGAAAACAGCGAGACCATTTATATAATGGGACACAAGTATGCGGACTTCGACGCACTCGGCTCATCCGTGGGACTTTGCGGAGCGTTTAGGAGCATGGGCAGGCAGGCGTACTGCGTCATTGACCCCGAGAAAAACCTTTCAAAGACGCTGATAGACTACCTCAAGCAAAACGGCGAGGAAAGCTATTTCATGTCATGCGAGACGGCGATTGAGAAGATAAACGAAAAGTCGCTGCTTGTAATATGCGATACCCATAACCCCGATTTTGTGGACTCAAAGGCTTTGTATGAGGCTGCAAAGACAGTCGTCATCATAGACCACCACAGAAAGATGGTAAACCATATAGATAACGCGGTTGTGTTCTTCCACGAGCCGTTTGCATCCTCTACCAGCGAGATGGCAACAGAGCTGATACAGTATTTCGGCTCCGAATGTAAGATTTCGATATGCGACGCCGAGGCGCTGCTTGCCGGAATAATGCTTGATACAAAGAACTTTGTCATGCGCTCCGGAGCAAGGACGTTTGAAGCGGCGGCACATCTTAAAAAACTCGGGGCGGACACCGTTGCGGTCAAGAACCTGTTCTCCGACACCTTGAATACATACCGCGAGAAGAGCATACTCATACAGTCGGCAACGCTTTTCCACGCCTGCGCCATAGCTACAACCGAATCTGAAGCGCCTGAGCTGAGGCTTGCCGCACCGCAGGCTGCGGACGAGCTTTTGGGAATAATAGGAGTAAAGGCGTCCTTTGTAATATACAGAATGGACGGCATATGCCATATTTCGGCGAGGTCGCTCGGCGGATTCAACGTTCAGCTCATCATGGAAGCAATAGGCGGCGGCGGTCNNGCTTGACATACCGGTTTCCGAAGCCGTGAAAAAGGTGAAGGACGCCATAGACAACTTCATAATCAAGCTATAAAAGGAGGCATATTTGTGAAGGTAATACTCATAAAAGACGTAAAGGGTTCCGGCAAAGCGGGAACCATATTGGACGTAGCAGACGGCTACGCGCGCAACTTTTTGCTTGCAAAGGGATACGCAATAGAAGCCACGGCAAAGAACGTAAACGACCTCAGAGGAAAAAAGGAAGCGGAGCAGCACAGGCTCGACGTCGCAAAGGCGGAGGCTGTGGAGCTTGCCTCGAAGCTTGAGGGAAAGCAGATCGTCATAAAGGCTAAGGCGGGACAGGGCGGAAAGCTTTTCGGCTCGGTCACATCCGCTACGATCAGCGACCTGATAAAATCAAACTTCGGCTTTGATATAGACAAGAAAAAGATAGCGCTGTCCTCAGACATAAAGGCGTATGGCGATTACGGCATTGAAATAAAGATGACGCAGGGCGTCAGCTGCAAGATGACTGTGAAGGTTGAGCCGGAGGACTGAAAATGACACCTATATCCGCTAAGGAGGGATCGGGATGCCGGTAAACAGCCTCAGCGTAGCAGATCTGACCGGCAGGGAGCTGCCTTACAGCCTTGAAGCGGAGCAGACGGTTTTGGGCACGCTTTTGCTCAATCCAGACACGCTGCCCACTGTAATATCCATGCTCAAACCGGAGTGCTTTTACCGTGAACAGCACAGGCAGATATATTCAATAATACTTCGGATGTTTTCAAACGGTCAGAACGCCGACATAATAACCGTCATGAACGAGACGGTTGCGGCGGGAGTGTTTGAAACGACGGAAATGGCGAAGGCGTACCTGAAGGGAATAATGGACGGCGTGCCTTCGACATCAAACATAGCGTCCTATTGCAAAATAGTAGAGGACAAGTATCTCACCCGCTCGCTGATGAGCGCCGCAAGGGATATACTTGACGCCTCTGCGGACGGCTCGGAGGACCCTAAAACCCTGCTTGACCTTGCGGAGCAGAAGATATATGAGATCCGCCAGGGCAAAGAGGTTGACGGCCTGACGAGGCTGAGCGAAGTGATAGTTAGCGCATACGACAGGATACAAAAGCTGTCCGGGGAGGACAAAGACGAGTATCAGGGCTTGCGCTCCGGATACAGCCTTTTGGACTCCTACATATCGGGACTCAACAAGTCGGATTTGATCATTGTGGCGGGACGACCCGGAATGGGCAAGTCGGCTTTTGCGTTTAATATAGCCTCAAACGTCGCAAAGCGAAACCCCGACAAGGATGTGTGCATCTTTTCCCTGGAAATGAGCAAGGAACAGATAGCCACAAGAATGTTAAGCTCGGAGGCGCTTGTTCCAAATACATCGCTGACTTCCGGCATGATTTCAAGCGACGAGTGGGTGCAGCTTGCACAGGCGGCAGACACCCTTTCTCAGGTAAACATCTACATAGACGACACCGCCGGAATAACGGTGCCGCAAATGAAAGCCAAGCTGCGCCGCATGCGCAACTTAGGGCTTGTGATAATAGATTACCTGCAGCTCATGGAGTCCGCAACAAACCACACAAGCCGTGTAAACGAGGTATCTGAAATAACAAGGCAGATAAAGCTTATGGCAAAGGAGCTTAATGTTCCGGTGATACTCGCATCACAGCTCAACCGTTCCGTTGAGTCGAGGCAGGATCACAGACCTATGCCATCAGATTTGAGAGAGTCCGGATCTATCGAACAGGACGCAGACATAATTTTGTTCATATACAGGGAGAGCGCTTACAACAAGGAAGATCCCAATAAATCCGCCGCCGAATGTATAATAGGCAAAAACCGTCACGGAAGCACCGGAACGGTGAACATGGCGTTTTTGGGAGAGTATACGTTGTTCAGAAATATAGACACAAGGGCGCAGCAGTAGTATGTTAGATAAAGTAGCCGAAACGATAAAAAGGTATAAAATGCTCGCAGACGGGGAAAGAGTGTGCGTGGCTCTGTCGGGAGGAGCGGACAGCGTGTCCCTTCTTTATGCGATGAAAGAGCTTGGCTATGACGTTTTCGCAGCTCACGTAAATCACAACCTCAGAGGAGAGCAGAGCGACCGCGACGAGCGGTTTTGCGTGGATTTGTGCCGAAAGCTCGGCGTGAAGCTTTTTACGGACAGCGTTGATGTGAAGGGCTATTGCGAAAAAAACAGGACTTCGCTCGAAGAAGGCGCAAGAGCGCTGAGGTATGAGGCGCTGAGGAGCCATCTTGACGGCTGCAAGCTTTGTACTGCGCATAATTTAAACGACTGCTTTGAAACGACTTTATTCAACCTCGTCAGAGGAAGCGGGCTTTCGGGACTTGCCGGCATTCCCGCCATGAGAGACGACATCGTAAGACCGCTGATCGAGGTCACAAGGAGCGAAATAGAGCAGTTTTTGTCCGAGAGAAATCAGGACTACGTGACCGACTCTACAAACCTTGAGGACAACTGCTCAAGAAATATAATACGATTAAACGTGATGCCGGAGCTTGAAAGAATAAACCCGTCACTGCTTAAAAACTATAAGAGAACTCTGCACATACTTTTGTGTGCGGATGAGTATCTGTCCGACGCCGCAGAGAAAATGCTCGACAAGGCGTTTGACGGCAGCGCGTATGCGCTTGATGTATGCGGCGACGAGGCTGTGTTAAACGAGATGATTCTTAAAATCCTCCGGCGCGAAAAAATAGAGCCTTCATTTGAGCGGGTGGATGCGATAAAAAAACTTGCGGCATGCGGCGGAGTGATAAATATCAAGAAGGACGTTTATGTCGTGTGCAACGAGGGCAAAATAAGCTTTGAAAACCGCAGCGAAGGCAGCAAAGCGCGTGATTTTTGCATAAAAACCGACCTCACGGCGCCTGTTTTCACAAATTGCCATGAGATTGAGTTCACAAGGATTTCACAATTTCACATATCCGATTATAACAAACGCGAATTAAAATATCTAATCGATCCCGATAAACTTTCGGGCGACGTGTTTGTCAGGAGTTACTGCGGAAACGAAAAGATAAGACTATTGGGCAAGGGATTCAGCCAAACGGTTAAAAAACTTTTGGCAAGCACCCCGCCGAGCCGCAGAAAAGACGTGATAGTTATGGCGGACGAGCACGGAGCGTTTTATGTTCAGGGCTTCGGAGTTGATGAGAGGGCAGCATGCGGCGAATCGACAGTTTCCGCTATAAGACCGGACATAAAATGAAAGGACGATTACATGGAACACCGGCATAAGCTTGTACAGATGATTTCAGCCGAGGAGATAGCCAAGGCGGTCGCAGAGCTGGGCAAAACCCTGACTGCCGATTATGCCGGAAAGCAGCTTGCGGTAATAGGCGTGTTAAAAGGCTCGTTCGTGTTTATGTCCGATCTTGTCAGAAAGATAGATTTGCCGATAACGCTGGATTTCATCAGCGCTAAGAGCTATAAAGGAACCGTCTCCGTGGGCGCTGTGAACGTGAAGATGGACACAGAGCTTGATGTAGATAAAAAGAACGTCTTGCTTGTAGAGGACATACTCGACACCGGCAGGACACTGAGCGTACTAAAGGAAACTATGCTTGCAAGGGGAGCTGCCGACGTAAAAATCGCTGCGTTTATGGATAAGCCTTCCCGAAGAGCTATAGATATAACGGCTGATTACAAATGCTTCACCATTGATGACAAATTTGTTGTCGGATACGGTCTTGACTATGATGAGTATTACAGAAACCTTGACTATATCGCAGAAGTAATTCTGTAAGCCGATTCACTCAACGAAAAGGGGTATATCATTGAAACTTGAAAAATCCAAAGGACTGCTGATCTACTTTGCTATTTTGGCAGCGATACTTTTGTTTATGATAGTCGTATTCAGAAGTCTTATGTCCTCTCAGGATACGACGACCTATTCCGATATTATTCAATATTTTGACGACTACAGGGTCAGCGAGTTTTCTCTTAACCTGGGTTCGGGAGAGCTGACATACAAGCTCGACGGACAGGATCAGGAATACAGCTACAAAGTCCCGAGCGTTTCCACGTTCTATTATGAGCTGTTTCCGGAGGGCGCGGAGACAAACTACCGCACCGAATACAACGCAACTCACAGCACTCCGCTCAGATATAACCTCATACCTGCGACAAACAGCTCCTTCTGGCTCAATCTCATACCTACGCTTTTGATGATAGGTGTGATGATATTTGTCGTGGTGTCGATGTCAAGGAGCATATCGTCGGCGGGCAAGATAAACTCAGTCGGCAAGGCAAACGTAAAGCTTGAGTCCGACAACAAAAACAAAGTCACGTTTGACGACGTGGCGGGTGCGGACGAGGAAAAAGCAGAGCTTCAGGAAATAGTTGACCTGCTCAAAAACCCCAAGAAATATCACGATATCGGCGCTAAGATCCCCAAGGGCGTGCTGCTTGTAGGCCCTCCGGGTACAGGTAAAACGCTTTTGGCTAAGGCAGTGTCCGGCGAGGCGGGAGTGCCTTTCTTCTCGATATCAGGTTCAGACTTTTTGGAACTTTACGTCGGTGTCGGCGCGGCAAGAGTCAGAGACCTCTTTGACCAGGCGAAAAAAGCCGCTCCGTCTATCATATTCATAGATGAGATAGACGCCGTCGGAAGACGCAGAGGCGCAGGCCTCGGCGGCGGACACGATGAACGTGAGCAGACACTTAACCAGCTCCTCGTTGAAATGGACGGATTTGAAGTAAACAACAGCGTAATCGTCATGGCTGCGACAAACCGCAGAGACGTCCTTGACCCCGCGCTTTTGAGACCGGGACGCTTTGACAGACAGATATATGTAAACTACCCCGACATAAAGGGCAGAGAGGAAATACTCAAGGTTCACTCTAAGAGCAAGCCGCTTGCGCCGGATGTAGACCTGAAGAAAGTTGCATCTGCAACGGCGGGATTCACCGGAGCAGACCTTGCAAACCTTGTGAACGAGGCTGCACTGCTCGCCGTAAAGAACGGCAGAAAGGCCATATCCGCACAGGATATGAGCGAGGCGTCGATAAAGGTTATAGCCGGACCCGAAAAGAAGTCGAGGGTTATAACCGACAAGGAAAAGAGACTCACCGCATATCACGAGGCGGGCCACGCAATCTGCCACTATTACCTGCCCACGCAGGATAAGGTGTATGAGGTTTCGATCATACCCAGAGGTCAGGCGGGCGGATATACAATGGCTCTTCCGGAGCACGACAAGTCATACGTTACTAAGACTGAGATGAATGAGGAGATAATCGCTCTCTTAGGCGGACGCGCGGCTGAAAAGGTTGTGCTTGACGACATATCAACCGGAGCGTCTAACGACCTCGAGCGCGCTACAAATATCGCAAGAAGTATGGTCACAAAGTACGGCTTCAGCGATAAGCTCGGCCCGATTGTCTACGGCAGAGACGATGACGAGGTGTTCTTAGGCAGAGACTACAACTCCAATAAGTCTTACTCCGAGGTAATAGCCGGCGAGATAGACAGCGAACTTCGCTTTATCATACACAACGCTTACGACAAGGCCATAGAGCTGCTTTCATCCCACGAGGATCAGCTCCACGTGATTGCAAACTTCCTCATAAATCACGAGAAGATAAACGGCGACCAGTTTGTAAGGCTTATGAACGGCGAGGATGTCGAGGCGGAGGAACGCGCTAAGGAAGAAGCCGAAAGAGAGCGCAAGCAAAGAGAAGAACAGGCTAAAAAAGAGCGTGAAGCGCTTGAGGCAAGCAAGGCTGCCGAGGCACAGCCCGACGGCGCCAATGTTCCCGACGGCTCCGGCGCTGCCGACAGTGCAGAGGGAACGCCTGCTCCCAATGCCGGCACGGTCAGCGATGCCCAAGCCGCGAATGATGAGCTAAACGCTGTAAGCGAGCCGGATTCCGGTGATGCAGACCCGTCAGACGACGGCAACAGCGCGGATAAAAACTAAATAAAACTTAAAAACGACCGGCTTTGCATGCTAATATGTGAAGCCGGTTTTTTGCGTCAAAAGCCCCTGCATGCACGGCGTTTATATTGACGATATAAATTATTTGAGCCAAGATTTCAGCTCAGATTTTAGGCAATTTGCTGAGCACAAACCCATGCAATCAGCTTTTGTAAATCAAATATTATAAATTATCAATCATTAGCTTAACATATGCGGTTGACAGAGATTGAATACAGAGTTAAAATAATAGCATCGGACGTTTGCGGGCATATTTAGCCGGTCTATATGGGCTTTAGGCTATGTGACCGCAGATTAAATTTTGTTTGCCGTGCCGCACAAAAGCACTTGCTGCAGGCACAGTAAATGAAAAAAGGAAAGGTGATTTACTTGAAACATATGTCCAGGGTGCTTGCGGCGGTTTTGGCTGTCGCTTTGTCCGTTTCGTGCATGAGCTGCTTCGCGTTTGCCGAGGACGCCAATGTTACAATCGACATGGACACTACCTATCAGACAATAGACGGATTCGGCGCATCTTACACATGGTACAGCGACTGGCTCACCACAAACGTAAATGCCGAGCAGGGCTATGACTGGATTTTTAACGATGCAGAGTTTAACATTTTGAGATTCAGAGACCTCAACCATGTCGGCGAGGAATACGGGCAGGCGCTCTTGGGCTATCCCGCATATAGCGGATACTATCAGGCTGCTGTGGAAAGGGGAATAGACCCCATAGTATTGGTCACAAGCTGGGGTCAGTATGACAGAGATTTGGACTTCGTGGCTTTTACCGAGCTTGACGACGAGGGTCATACATACTACACCCTTGCAAAGGACGAAAACGGCGAGTACATGTATGATGAGCTTGCAGACTTCTGCGTGGAGTCGATTCAGCTCTTCTTTGACGCCGGAATACCCGTCGATTACTTCTCGATTTCAAACGAGACCGAGCTTCAGGGATTGCACATCGACGAGCAGGGCAATGCAAGAGCTGAAGCGGGATTCTACTTCGGTCCCGATGAGAACGAGTACCACTGTGCATACTGGAAGGCTCACCTCGCGGTTTATGAGGCATTCCAGGAGGCATTCGGAGAGTTTGCTCCTAAGATCACAGGCGCAGAGGTCATGGCTGACACCGCAAGCATAATGAAGGAATACCTCGATCCGCTTATAGAGGCTGACCCCGATAGCTTCGACACCATCGCTCACCACCTTTACGGCAGCGCGAACACTCCTCAGAGCTACGCCGAGGTTGGAGAGATGTTCTCCGACGATTACAAGCTGTGGCAGACCGAGTGGTACTTAAACGAGTACATAAACCATGCCGAAAAGATGGCTAACGAGTTTATCTACGAGAACGTAAATGCATATCTGTACTGGAACGGCGTGTGGGTTATGGACGTTGGAAACTGCCTGATTGAAATAAGCGGCGCCGATGCAGACGCAAGCATACAGAGAAACGGCAACCACTATGTCATGATGCACTTCTCCAAGTACGTCAAGAACGGCTATCAAAGAGTTGACGTTCAAAACGACTCCAATTCCACGGTAGTTGCGTTCAAGGCGCCCGACTCTTCAAGGCTTGTAATAGTTGCCGTAAACAACACTCAGGAGGCTGACAACCTCGTCTTTGACCTTGGCGATGTTGAGATTACCTCTACGCTCGGACACAGAACCATAGGCAACGAGAACAGGTTCAAGTATGAATACTGGCTTGACACCGAGTATTCGGAGGACGGAGTAGAGCTTCCCGCTCAGAGCGTCACAACATATGTCATCGACATGCCCGCAGACCCCGATTACGTTGCTCCCGTTGTTGAGGAAAAGGTAAATCCCTTTGTAAAGACTCCTTCAGACGGCTCCGACACAACAACTACAATTATAATCATCGCAGCCGCTGCAGTAGTGGTTGTAGTCCTGGTTGTAGTTATCATCGCAGTGTCCGCTTCTAAGAAGAAAAAGAAGGCAGTCGCCTCACAGGGCGATTCGGGCAGCGATCAAGGCACGGACGCAAGCGCGGAACAGTCTTAACTAAACGCATATGAAACCTCAAGCAGCCCTCGGCTTTGACCGTGGGCTGCTTTTTTCGGTAAAGCTTGCGTTAAATTTTTCGCGTGAGGCGGTAAATCGTTGACAAACGGCGCTTTCTGATGGTAACATAAAGTGTATGGTCTTATTTATAGATGCAAGTCATGGGGAGGATACAAAGTATGAAGCTCAAAACAAAGCAAACGGTGCTTATAGGCCTTGCGTTTGCGTCAATATTGGCTTTTTGGCAGCTTTACGACCAGGACCGCAAGANNTTCGCTGTACATTTTCCACGGCGTTCATGGCGCTCTCAATCTCCTCCAGCTTTACGACCAGGTGGTGCCTGTAATTTTAGAAAACCATTTCGACGTCTCAACCATAGCGACAAACATGATAATGTCGGTGGACAACATTCTTGCGGTGTTCTTGCTGCCTGTGTTCGGCGTCCTTTCCGATAAGGTGCACACACCTATGGGCAAGAGAACTCCGTTTATTTTGTTCGGAACTATAGCTGCTGTGATACTTATGGCAGTTCTGGCGCTTTTGACGGAGGGCGAAAACTTCATCGGCTTTATAATCTGTCTGATGCTGCTGCTTATAACCATGAGCGTGTACCGCTCGCCTGCGGTTGCGTACATGCCCGATGTCACCCCGAAACCCCTTCGCTCAAAGGGAAACGCAATTATCAACCTCGTGGGATATATAGGCGGCATATTTTCAACCGTTGTTATGATGTTTTTGGTCACGAGCACTACGCTTGACGACGGAACGGTGGAGTATGACAGCTTTGTGCCGGTGTTTTTGACTGTTGCGGCGTTTATGCTTGTATGCGTTTTGGTGATGGTCTTTACGGTAAACGAAAACAAGGCGGTCGCGCAAGCCNNGCGGCTGATGAAGATAAGCCGGAGGGCACAAAACGCAAGCTTGAAAAGCCGGTCATGAAAAGCCTTGTGTTCATACTTTTGTCCGCGTTTCTGTGGTATTGCGCATATAACGGCGTCACCACATCCTTCTCAAGGTACTTTGAAAGCCGGTTTATGGTTGATGCGGGAGGCTCCTCGATATACCTCACCGTTGCAACCGTTGCAGCCATAGCCTCCTTTATTCCGCTTGGATTTGTTTCCGAGAAGCTTGGCAGAAAAAAGACCGTGATGGGCGGCATAATCCTTATGACCGCGTGCTATGCATGGATGATATTTATCAACCATGAAACGCCCCTTTTGTTTGTCCTGTTTGCAATAGTCGGCGTAGGATGGGCGGCCATAAACGTAAACTCGTTCCCGATGGTCGTGCAGATGTGCTCAAGCGCCGACGTCGGACGCTACACCGGACTTTACTACGCATTCACAATGGCGGCGCAGATTTTCACCCCGCTGCTTTCCGGAATAATAATAGATGAAAACATGCTCGGCATGGGATACGGAGCGCTTTTCCCGTACGCAGTGGCATTTTCGCTGCTGTCCTTTGTGACGATGATATTCGTCAGACACGGAGACTCAAAGCCGCAGCCTAAAAAATCCGTGCTGGAGAATTTTGATGTAGACGATTGACAAAAAACAGGGGAAAATCACTTCCGCCGGACGAAAAATTCGGTGAAAAAATTTTTGTGAAATTTATCTTTCGGAGTGCAATAAAGTGTGCCTCATAAATGTATTATCT
>DDJI01000032.1:34750-45564 GCA_002338885.1 Ruminococcus sp. UBA1828
ATTTATTTGAATGCTAACGAGCGCTGAATATATGTTTTTGGAAATTGATATAGCAAATGGAGAAACAATCGGTGTTTTTGGCGCGCGCCTGTTCAATATGATTAATATATTATTAAATTTAGCAATCCGAAAGGGGAATCTATTGAATACAGCTATCGTATCTAATATAATTAGAATAGCAATACAAGCGGATTAAGCGCTTGGGAAAGGAAGGTTTTAAGCATGGCGCAGGATGAGAAAACTAAAGTCAAGCCGGCGGTATCGGTAAGGGATCTTACGAAGATATTCGTCATAGGCAAGGAAAAAGTAAAGGCTCTTTCCGGTGTCAACCTTGACATATATGAAAACGAGATTGTCTGCCTTTTGGGTACCTCCGGTTCAGGTAAATCCACATTGCTCAACATGATGGCGGGACTTGAAAAGCCCACTAAGGGAAGCATAACGATTTTCGGGCACAGGATAGACAAGATGAGCGAGCGAAAGCTTGTTTTGTTCCGGCAGAAGTATATGGGCTTTGTTTTTCAGGCGTATAATCTGATGCCCAACCTGAATGCAATAGAAAACGTGAGCATGCCGCTGGCGTTCGCGGGGGAAAAGAGAAAATCCCGAGAGAAAAAAGCCAGGGAAATGCTCAAGCTTTGCGGACTGGGCAAGCGCATGAAGCATAAACCGACGCAGATGTCAGGAGGCCAGCAGCAAAGAGTCGGAATAGCGAGGGCGTTTGTTGCCAAACCAAAGCTGGTGTTTGCGGACGAGCCGACGGGAAACCTTGACACGAGAACTACCATTGAAATCATGGAGATGATGGTTTCGATGGCGCGTCAGAACCACCAGACGCTTGTCATAGTGACGCACGACGTTGAAATAGCGTCTTACGCCGATAAGATTTATCACATTATCGACGGAACCATATCGTCTGTGGAGGACAACAGATCCAAACAGATAGCAGTGGGATCAAAGGAAGCTGCGCAGATAGTTGCGGCAGCCGAATCAGTATAAAACGGAAAGGACAGATAGCCATGAAAAAATTATTAGCAGTAGTTTTATGCCTGCTTGTCGCAATGGGAACACTCTCTGCGAACATGTTTGCGGCGCAAAACACGGATACAGATACAGATGATACGCCATCGACGCCTCAGACGCCTGTAGTTGTGATTGACCACGACGTATCAATACTCAATCCTACAGTCAGCGCGCAGACGATAAACGCAGGAGACGTATTCTACATAGGCTTTACCCTCAACGGAAACTCCACTCTTACATATGACGGATACACCAACCCGTTCCATTGGGATTCATCCGTGAGAACAACCGTGTCGGTGTCCGGAAACGGCTTCACACTTGCAGGCTCTTTGGCTGAGCAGGAGCTGTTTAACGGATACAACTCTGTTGCGATCCTGTCGGATGAGTCTTTGGAAACCGGACGTTACACCGTTACACTCACCGTGACATGCGGCTCGGCGACCGATTCAAGGAGCTTTAACATTGACGTTGAGAACTCAACCGTAACGCTGGATGAGTCTAAGGATGTGCCTTCGTTCATCCTCGCCGGAGCGTCCATACCGCAGGGAAAGGGCAAGTCTGAGCTGTCTACTAAGCTCAACATAGAGCTTAAAAACCCCACAAACTACACCGCGCGCGATGTAGAGGTGTCAATATCTAACCTCGGCACTATCGTTTTGAACACCTACACCGACACAGTCAACATAGGCGATGTTGCCGGCGGCGACACGGCTATAGCAACCTTCCCGATAGTATTCCCCGAATATCCCGAGGCTCAGTCTACCGTAACCATCAACGTCAGGTACCATGACGCAGCGGGAAATGAGCTGACGTCGAGCTACAACGTCTTCCTTCAGGCAACTGTCAAGGACAAGGCCGAAGAGCCTGTAGACACATCTTCGCTCACTCCTAAGGTCATAGTTTCAAACTACAATACCGACGTTGAGAAGATAGTGTCGGGCGATGAATTTGTGCTTACTTTCGTGCTCAAGAACACCAGCCTTGACAAGGACGTAATGAACATGACTGTTGACGTCATCCCCGGAACGGACGGAACGGAAGGCTCAAGCGGCACAATATTCTCCCCGATAGACGGAACCACATCATTCTACACCGCTCAGCTCGATAAAAACGGCGAGCTTGAGTACTCTATCAAGCTCAAGACAAGCGCCTCTGCAGGTGCAAGATCATACCCCGTAACAATCAGATACAGCTTTGAGTATGAGAGCAACGGCGTATATTCTCAGGGCAGCGGCGAAATGGATATAAACCTCCCCGTAACTCAGCCTATCAAGTTCGAGCTTATGGAGTGGTATCCTCCTACGGAGTGCTACGGCTCACAGGGCTGCGCGATAAGCTTCCAGTACTTCAACAAGTCCAAGAACCCCATGACAAACCTCTCTGTAAGCGTAGAGGGCGACTTCAATATGCCCACTCAGTATGTGGGAACGCTTGCTGCGTCGAGCTACGATTACTTCAGCGGAATGATATACCCCAACGACCCGACTGCTGTCGGAGAAACCAAGACAGCAATACTTGTATTCACATTTGAGGATGCGTCGAGCAATGAGCAAAGAGTTGAGTACCCGTTCGACGTCTTGATATGTGAGGAAACCGTTGTTGACGACCCGTCAATGGGCGGCGATATCGGCGGCGACATAGGAACGCTTCCGCCTGTTGACCCCGGCATGCCCGGCATGACCGACGACACCGTCTCCGAGGGCCTTCCCACATGGGCTAAGTACCTCATTTACATAGGCGCTCCTGTCCTTGTGATAGCGGTTATAGTTGTAATCGTTGTTGTAGTTAAAAAGAAGAGAAAGGCGGCATTGTTAGCTGACGATGATGATGACGACGACGAGGAGTAATTCCGCGGCATTGAAAGGATGGATGGCTGAATGAGAAAAATCGATATTATACGCTTTGCCTCCGGAAACTTCCTCAGAAGAAAAGCCAGAAGTGCTCTTACAGTTCTCGGCGTTATCATAGGCACCACCGCCGTTGTCATCATGCTTTCCATAGGCATAGGAATGAACAAGGGCTTTGAGGATCAGATAAATTCTTACGGAAACATAAGAGAGATCTCGGTCCATCAGAAATACGGCTATGTAGACGAGGAGACGGGTGAGTATGTTCAGAATGCGGCGCCCGCACCACTTGACGATATCGCCGTAGAGCAGATAAAGGCAATCGACCACGTTCAGGCGTGCTCTCCGTATCAATACAGCTACAGGTACATAATCAAAGATAACACGCAAAAGGCGTCCGCATCTATAGTGGGAATTGACGCCGCATCTATGGAGGATTTCGATTATGAGATCCTCTACGGAAGGCTTTTAAACGAGGAAGACGTCGGAACTACAAACTTTGTAATGTGCTTTAACATACCGTTCTACTTTTACGATATGCGTGGCGGCGAGGAGATTTACTACCACGAGCCGGTTGACGGAGAGCAGCTGCCCTTTAACCCCGTAGGCGATTATAAGTACGAGTTTACCTGGTACTATGACTACGGAACAGGCGCTGTAGACACGTCGAAGCCGAGAATAAAGCTTGTAGAAGGCAACTGCGTCGGCATACTCGTCCAGAAAGCGGGCGGAGACTATTCTCAGGAAATATACATGGATGTTAAGGGTTTGATGGATATGGACGAGATCCTTGACGACAACCAGCAAAAATACTACAACTCAGGCAGCGACTACGGTACCGTTTACGCCTCAAGCAACGTGAATGTGATAGGCGGCAGCAACGTGAATGTGATAGGCGGCAGCAACGTGAATGTGATAGGCGGCATCGGTACATCATCCGGCGACGGCACTGATTCGGACAGAGAAAGCATCTACAGCCAGATCACTGTTTTGGCGGATGACACAAACCACGTACAGTCGATAGAAAAAGAGCTTCGCGCCATGGGCTACGATACAAGCTCGTCAATGGACTACCTGACACAGATGCAGGAGCAGACCAAGTTCCTCCGCTCGATTTTGGGCGCGATAGGAGTTGTGGCGTTCTTCGTTGCGGCGCTCAGTATCACCAACACAATGGTAATGTCAATTTATGAGCGCACAAGAGAAATAGGCATCATGAAGGTTTTGGGCTGCAAGCTCTCGGATATAAGAGGCATGTTCCTCATCGAGGCGGGAATCATAGGCGTGATCGGAGGAATACTTGGCATCGGCTTGAGCTATATAGCCTCGGCAGTTGTAAATACGCTGGCCGCAAAGGGAGGAATGTCGATGGTAGGAATAGACGCATCGACATCTGCACTGTCGGTAATACCTCCGTGGCTTGACCTTGCCGCACTTGTGCTCGCAACTGCCGTAGGCGTCATCTCCGGACTTTACCCCGCAATAAGAGCAACAAGACTTTCGGCTCTTGACGCAATCAAGAACGAATAACATGGCAGCCGGTTTGTCGGCAATGATATTTTAGCGTAAATATTATACTAAATCGGCACATCTTTAAAAATAGGTGTGCCGATTGCTTTGTTATTTTAAACAAAATTATTTTTTCATTCTGTGCAAACTGATATTTTAAGAGGATTTAAGCTTCAATTAAATCTAAAACGTTGACATTTCGTATGAAAAAATTGTATAATACAAAGGATGTATTAATTATTATATTGAACGATGCATCGAATAGGGAGTGATTTATATGGCAAAGGTACCAGAACCTAAATTTGCAAAGGCATCAGAAGCTAAAACACCTAAGGCCTCAGAGACTAAGTCAACTAAAGTATCAGAGGTTAAATCAGCTAAGGCGTCGGAGGTTAAATCGACTAAATCCTCAGAGCCGAAATTCACAAAGGAGTCGCTGAAGAACGAAATCATAAAGGCGCTCGACAGCACGTTTATGGTTACGCCTGAAAACGCATCAGACAGGCAGTTTTACGAGGCTTTAAGCTCTATCATTGTAAGAACGCTTGCCGAGAAGCGCCGCAAATACACAAACAAAGTCCATTCGGAAGGACATAAGCAGGTTTACTATATCTCGATGGAGTTTTTAATGGGCAGGTCCTTAAAGACAAGCCTTTATAACCTCGGAATCGTAAAAGAGGCTGAGGGCGCACTAAAGGATTTAGGCATCAGCCTTGATTCGCTGTATGCGCAGGAGCCTGACGCAGGACTCGGAAANNGGAAACGGCGGCTTGGGCAGACTTGCCGCATGCTATCTTGACGGACTTGCAACAGACGGATACCCTGCAACCGGCTATTCCATACTTTATGAGTACGGCATATTCAGGCAGAAGATAGAGGACGGCTGGCAGGTAGAGCTGCCCGACAACTGGCTTCCCGGAGGCGGATGCTGGCTTGTGCCTCACCCCGAGGGAGAAATAGAGGTTCACTTCGACGGACAGATGAGCGAGCGCTGGGATGACCACTATCACAACGTGACGCTTGAAAACTATACGACGGTAATCGCCGTTCCCTATGACATGTACGTCTCGGGATATAACAGCGAGGAAGTTTCAAAGCTCAGACTTTGGAAGGCAATAAGCCCGTCGTTTGATATGAACATGTTCAACTCCGGAAACTATGAGAAGGCGCTCAACCAAAACGTAGTTTCTCAGGCGATATCCAAGGTGCTGTATCCTAACGACAACCACCTTGCGGGCAAGTCGCTCAGGCTTAGACAGCAGTACTTCATGTGCGCGGCATCTATCGGAGACATAGTCAACCACCACATGGCAACCTACGGAACGCTTGATAACCTTGCCGAGAAGGTTGCAATACAGATAAACGATACTCACCCCACGCTTGCAATACCGGAGCTTATGAGGGTACTGCTTGACGACTGCGGCTACACATGGGACAAGGCGTGGAGCATAGTTACCCAGACGTTCGCATACACCAACCACACCGTAATGGCTGAGGCCTTGGAGAAGTGGAGCTGCGATTTGCTCAAGTCTGTAGTTCCGAGAATATTCTCTATCATCATTGAGATAAACAATCGCTACTGCGCGCAGCTTTGGGAAAAGTATCACGACCACGAGAGAGTCACCGCCATGTCCATAGTAAAGGACAACACTGTGCATATGGCTAAGCTCTGCGTTGCGGCGTGCCACCATGTAAACGGCGTTTCAAAGATACATTCCGAGATAATAAAGCACGACGTGTTCAAGTACGAGTATGAAAATACTCCGGAAAAGTTCACGAACGTCACAAACGGAATAGCGTATCGCCGCTGGCTTTATCAGTCTAACCCCGAGCTTTGCGCTCTGCTCAACGACACTATCGGCAAGGGCTACTTAAAGGACGCAGCAGAGCTTAAAAAGCTTGAGAAGTTTGCCGACAACGAAGAAGTCCTTGACCGCCTGGGCGAGGTAAAGCTTGCAAACAAGAAGGCGTTTGCAAAGACGATGAAGAGCGAAAGGGGAGTTGACATCGACCCCGAGACCATATTTGACGTGCAGGTAAAGCGCTTGCATGAGTACAAGAGACAGCACTTAAACGTTTTGAATATAGTTTCGGAGTACGGAAAGCTCCTTGAAAACCCCGATGCGGAGGTTGAGCCTAAGACCTACATCTTTGCCGCAAAGGCTGCACCCGGATACTACCTTGCAAAGCAGATAATAAAGCTCATCTGGTCGCTTGGCGAGGAGATAAAGAAGAATCCTAAGGTTCACGAGAAACTCAACGTTGTGTTCCTTGAAAACTACAACGTCTCGCTTTCCGAGCAGCTCATGCCGGCATCCGAGATTTCAGAGCAGATTTCTCTTGCTGGAACAGAGGCGTCCGGAACGGGTAACATGAAGTTCATGCTCAACGGCGCAATAACTCTCGGAACAAAGGACGGAGCAAATATAGAAATAGGCGAGGCTGTCGGCGACGACAACATAATCAACTTCGGCATGACCGTTGAAGAGGTTGAAGCGAGAAAGAAAGCCGGCTATTCTCCTATTCACATCTACAACTCCGATCCGGTTATAAAGGATGCAATTGACAGGATAGCTGCCGGCGTTTACGGCAACAAGTTTGACGATATCGTTTCGTCGCTGAAGTTCTCCGACCCGTATATGGTTTTGGGCGACTTCAAGTCCTATCAGGAGGCTCAACGCAAGGCGTCGGAGCTTTACGGCAACCTGCTCAAGTGGCAGCGCATGTCTTTGATCAACATCGCAAACGCGGGCAGATTCTCTGCGGACAGAGCTGTAGACGAGTATGCAAAGAACATCTGGCATCTGAAATGATTTCGACACGTCACACGTGGAAAATAAAAATCAGAAACTTCCGATAAGACTCTTGCATTTTCTCTTGCAGCGTGATATAATCTATAAGAATTACTACCTTTAAGATGTTCTTTATGGAGGATTTATAAATGACAGCTGTAAATATTGTCAGCGGCATCTTGTTGGTGCTCGCGAGCGTTGCGATTATACTTGTTGTTTTGTTTACCAAGACGGATAACCGCGGCGTCAATTCCGCAATCGGAGGAGGCTCAAGCGATTCTTTCTTCGGAAGGAACAGCTCTAACACCAGAGAGGCAAAGCTTGACCGCATAACAAAAGTTATCGTTGCAATATTCTTTGTTGTTGCGATAGTCTGCACAGTGCTTGCAAGATTCTTCGGAAAAGCAGCCTGATTTTGCGACAGTGTTGACCGCCTGATTCGGACTACGTTTCGGGCGGTTTTCTGTATCATCTTGGCGTGTGAGCGTAAGCGTGATAAGTGCACAAGTGCGAAAGGAAGTTCTGAGTATGAAAAAAACACTTGCTTTGAGAATAGGGATAATCATCTTGGCTGTGCTGCTGTTGCTGGGCGTAGTCGCTACGGCGTTTTACAGCGTGTTTATTTGAGCTGTGCGCCATGGTCAATATAGGAAACGATTGGGACGACATACTTCGCGACGAGTTTAAGAAGCCATATTATCTTCAACTCCGCGAGTTTTTAAAGTATGAGTACAGCCACTATACGATTTACCCCGACATGTATTCTATCTTCAATGCGCTGAAGATGACTCCTTACAGCAAGGTGAAGGTCGCTATATTCGGCCAGGACCCGTATCACGAGCCGGGACAGGCGCAGGGCCTGTGCTTTTCCGTTCCTGACGGGACAGCCCTGCCGCCGTCCTTAAAAAATATATATAAAGAGCTGTACGACGATTTGGGCATACCTCCGTCGGACAGCGGCGACCTCAGCTGCTGGGCAAAGCAGGGCGTGCTGCTTTTGAACGCCGTGCTCACAGTCCGCAGGGGAGCCGCAAACTCGCATAAGGGCAAGGGCTGGGAAGAACTCACCGACGAGATAATACGCAAGCTCAACGACAAAAAAGAGCCTGTGGTGTTTATCTTGTGGGGCGCAAACGCAAGGAGCAAGAAATCGTTCATAACTAACCCGATACACTTGATAATAGAGTCTGCTCACCCAAGCCCGCTGTCGGCGTATAACGGCTTCTTCGGGTCGAGACCGTTTTCAAGGACGAACAGGTTTTTGATTGAAAACGGAATACCGCCGGTGAACTGGGCACACACTTCGCAGGACGTAAAATGAGCCTTCAGGCGCGGCGTATGCGGCGTAGTATCATGAGCGTGCGTGAGTAAAAAAGATATGTATTGCAATAAACCCCCATACCGCTTTGCGGCGTGGGGGTAAATTGTTCATAGGGCTTAAAGCAGGCATAAAAAAGCGCCGAGCCAAAAACAACAGCTCGACGCAATGTTGGTGCGGGTGACAGGACTTGAACCTGCACGGGGATGCCACCAGAACCTAAATCTGGCGCGTCTGCCAATTCCGCCACACCCGCAATAAAAAAATTATATCATATTTCTCGCCTGATGTCAAACTCCTGCCGTCGGCGCCTGTACAGCCGGCACGTGTGCATGCTATTTATAAGCCGCGCATCATGTCTTGTGCAGGGCAGCGCGCATGCCGCCATTCACGCAGCATGCGCGTTGCTATAAAGATACTTATGCGCTCAGCACAAAGCTCTGTCAAATGCAGTAGCGCTCTATGTAGCTCTCGCGGCACTTGTTTATTATATCCATGGCGGCTTCGTGTCCCTGCTCGTCGTTTACCACCGTCTCCTTGCCTTCGAGGTTTTTATACACCTGGAAGAAGTGGCGCATCTCAGAAAAGATGTGCGGAGGCAGCTCGCTGATGTCGCGGTAGGAGTTGTACGTCGGGTCGCTGAACGGTATTGCTATGATCTTTTCGTCGAGCTTTCCGCAGTCGAGCATGGTAAAAACGCCTATCGGATAGCAGCGCACAAGGCTCATGGGCATGAGCACCTGACTGCACAGCACAAGCACATCCAGCGGGTCGCCGTCCTCCGAAAGGGTTCGCGGGATAAAACCGTAATTTGCGGGGTAGTGGGTGGAGGTGTACAGGATTCTGTCAAGTATAATCATTCCGGTTTCCTTGTCAAGCTCGTACTTCTTCTTTGAGTTTTTCTCGATTTCAATTACCGCGACAAAATCCTCGGCGGTAATTCTCGACGGATTCATGTCGTGCCATATGTTTGACATAATTAAAGCCCTCCTTTATCATGCAGTGCTGCAAAGCACAATGCATTGCTTTACTACAATGTATCACACCTCGGCACACATGTCAAATATTAAGTTTAATATAACAATATAAAAAGAGGATTGTATTGCGGCGGGGGATGTGGTATCATTCTCAAGAGACATAAAACGTAAAGCGGCGGCTGCGGATGCGCTGCCGAAAGGAGTAAAGATGAGAAAAGCGGTTTTGTTTGATCTCGACGGAACTATGTGGGACGCATCAAAGAGCGTCGCCGACGCCTTCAACGAGGCACTTGAGATGCTCGGCGCCAAAGTCAGGATAAGCGTTGAGCAAATGCGCTCGGTCATGGGAAGAACGCTTGACGATATAGCGCATGAATTTTTCGACTGCATAGATCCCGAACGTGCACACGACATAATGATATACTGCACCGAACATGAAAATAAATATATACTCTCCCACGGCGGAACGCTGTATGAAGGCTTGCGTGAGACCCTTTCTAAGCTGAGGGAGCAGGGATGGTTCGTAGGCTGTGTTTCAAACTGCCAGTCGGGATACATAGAGGCGTTTTGCGGGCACTACCGGCTTGACGATCTGTTCGACGACAGAGAGTGCTGGGGAAACACCGGACTGCTCAAGGCTGATAACATCCGCCTTGTCGTAAAGAGAAACAACATCGACTACTGCGTGTATGTAGGCGACACCATGGGTGATTACAACTCCGCAGCAGAGGCGGGAGTCAAGTTCATCCACGCCGCATACGGCTACGGACACGTCCCCGCCATGACTCCGAAAATCGACAGCCTGCCGCAGATATTTGAGCGCCTTGAGGAGCTTGAAAGCGGCTCAAACGTTTAGCACAGCGCCAATGCGGCGCGGGATATATAAACCGATATATAAGCGTGCGTTATAACGCATGCGCGCAAAAATGCCGTCAAACCCTCGAAATCGGGCTTGGCGGCATATTTTATTGCGTTAGTTTTTGTTGAACTCGCTGAGCATAAGTCCTTCGTTTTTCTCAAGCGCCCAGCGTATGTTCCATTCGCTCGTGAACAAAAGCAGATAGTTGCCCTTGAAATCCTGAACAATCTTTGTGTCAGAGCTGAGGTTGAGCTTTTTGGGGTCTAAGCCCTCGTTGTCTATCCACCTGATGTACTGATAGGGAAGTCCTTCGTTGATTATCTCGACGTTGTACTCGGTAGCCATCCTGTGCTCAAAGACATCAAACTGAAGCATTCCCACAACACCCACAATGACCTCCTCAAAGCCTGTGTCAGGCTCGCGGAATATCTGAATCGCACCCTCCTGAGCTATCTGGGTTGCGCCCTTTACAAACTGCTTTCTCTTCAT
>DDJI01000076.1 GCA_002338885.1 Ruminococcus sp. UBA1828
TTATGGAGGCAAAAATCATGAAGAGAATTCTTTCTGCTGTTGTTGCAGTAGTAATGGCTCTCACCCTTTGCGTCAGCGCATTCGCTGCGTATGAGGAGCCTGTTGTTGTCGGATTGTTCTTTGGAGATCCTGATAACGGCGGATGGGGCGCAGCTGCAACCGTTGAAGTAACCGGACCCGGTGAGTACACCCTCAGCTATGAGGGCGAGGCAAGAAACCTCAACTGGATCATCATTAAGAACAATGCAGGTGAGACTGAGCCTACATCTATCCCTGAGGGAACAACCATCAGAACTACTTCTATAGTTATGGACGGAGTAGAGGCTACTTTTGATACCGGCGAGTACTATGATGCAACTACCGGCTTTGACGGAACCCTCGAAATTCAGTACACCAACACATTCACGGGTTATGCTCACATCACTAACTTCCCTGCATCTGTAAGCAGCATCGAAGTTACTTTCGTAGTTGACCCCGACAATGCTCCCGCTGAGGAGACTCCCGCTGAGGAGACTCCCGCTGAGGAGACCCCTGCCGACACAACTACTGACACCACCGATACTACTACCGATACCACCACAGAGACCCCTGCTGAGACCGGTATAGTTCTGGCCGTTCTTCCTGTAGCTGTTGCAGCTGCTGCTGTAGTAGTTTCTAAGAAGAGAAAGTAATCATCTTAACGGCATTTTGATAATCCTTTAAGTTGAGCACGCCATGCAAAGGCATCCGCCTTTGCATGGCTTATTTTTTGTCCGGTCAAATCTTTAAATGTGAGCAAGACATGAACGCGTTTCGCCGCGCCGAAAAGCCAACACGGCCGCCTGTCGGAATTTATAATACAGAAAATATGTGGTAAAATATTTTCTTGACAGCTATGCCGAGCGGGAGTATAATAAAATTAGTATGTTTAACATGTAAACTATTTTTATTCGCAGTTTCGGAGGCAAATTTTTTGTTATGAATGTTACAGAGATAGATAAAAAACTTGCAGAAAGCGCAAAAGCGGATATCGCAAGCGGTAACGCATCACTTGTGGTGATTAAGGATGGAAAAATATCAGGCAGCTTTGAGGGCAGGGGAGTAGCACCTGCGATAGCTGCGTATGAAAGCGGATTGCTTGACGGCGCGTACGTCGTCGATAAGGTCATAGGCAAGGCGTCGGCGATGATACTTTCACTGGGAAATATATCCGGATGCTTTGGCATGACAATCAGCAAGCCCGCGCTTGAATACCTTGCGTCCGCAGGGGTGAGCGCAGACTACGATACTTTGGTTGAGTATATCATCAACCGTGCCGGTGACGGCATGTGTCCCATGGAGGCGACGGTTGTGAATATTACCGACCCGACCGTGGCGCTTGCAGCGGTAAAAGAAAAGCTTGCTGCGATGACAAAGAAGTGATTTCGTTATTTATAAATAGAAAGGACGGCTTGAACATGAAAAAACTCGGATTCGGACTTATGAGACTGCCTATTATCGGCGGCGACCATTCAAAAATCGACCTTGAGGCGGTTAAGAAGATGGTTGATGTGTTTTTGGAAAGGGGCTTTACATACTTTGACACGGCGTATGTTTACCACGGCGGACAAAGCGAAGTTGCGTTCAGAGAAGCCGTGGTAAAGAGATACCCGCACTCTGCGTACACCATCACCACAAAGCTGCCGCTGTTCTCAAAGCCCGACCGCGCCGGCATGGAGAAGATATTCAATGAGTCGATGACACGCCTCGGCGTCGATTATATAGACTACTATTGGCTCCATGCGCTAAGCAAAGATATTTATGAGCATGTTCAGAAGGTGGATGCTTTCGGATACATAAGCGAGCTTAAAGCCGCAGGCAAGGTAAAGCATATAGGCTTTTCGTTCCACGACAGCCCCGAGCTGCTTGAAAAGATACTCACCGAACACCCTGAGGTGGAGTATGTGCAGCTTCAGATCAACTACCTTGACTGGGAGGACGGCTGGGTGAGAGGACGCCGCTGCTATGAAGTTGCAACCAAGTTCGGCAAGCCGGTAATCGTAATGGAGCCTGTAAAGGGCGGAGCGCTTGCAAACCTTCCTAAGTCCGCCGCAAAGATCTTTGACGACTATGACCCTAAGCCCTCATACGCATCCTGGGCGGTGAGATACTGCGCCTCTTTGGACAACGTTATGACTGTCCTGAGCGGAATGAGCAACCTTGAGCAGGTGCTCGACAACACCGGTTATATGCAGGACTTCAAGCCTCTCACCGAAGAGGATTACAAGGTGATAGACAAGGTTTCAAAGAATCTTAAATTTGCAATCCCGTGCACCGGATGCCGCTACTGCACAGACGGCTGCCCTATGGGCATATCCATCCCCGACGTGTTCACAATCTATAACGACTATAAGCGCGACATGAAAAAGCTTCCCGAATTCCGCGAGAGATATAAGGAACTCACAAAGTCAACCGGAAGAGCAAGTACGTGCATAGGCTGCGAGCAGTGCAAAAACCATTGCCCGCAAAACCTCGACATCCCAAAGCTCCTTCAGGAATGCGTTTTGGAACTCGAATGACTTCAATAAATTTACATCAGCCGGTATTTTTATATCGGCTGATTTCATGCGCTGCCGGCTAAAAACGTGAAAATTATTTTTTGCCGCGCGCGATTTCTATTGAAACAACCCTTGCGATAAGGTATAATATTACCTGCGGCGATATGAAAATTCTCGACGGCGCATTTATATTATGAAGATTCGGGAGTGCAATTATGGCAAAGAAGATTTGGCTTAACTATCCTGCACCGACAGGAGAGGAAAAGGGAAACGAGTGGTACGGCGAGGGCTGGAACCATGCATACCCCATCGGAAACGGAGCAATCGGCGCAATGGTGTACGGCGATCCTGTACACGACACACTTCAGCTCAACGAAGAAACCATATGGTCAGGCGACGGCGGAAGAAACAGAGTAAACCCCAAATCAAAAGGCTCCTACAAAAAAGTCAGAGAGCTTTTGCTTGAAGGAAAGATAGGGGATGCGATTAAGCTTTTGGAGAGCGATATGTATCCCGAGCCGGACAACGAGCGCATGTATGACACGGCGGAAAACGTGTGGTTTGATTTTAGGCACGACGGCACAGGCTTCTCGGATTATAAGAGAACCCTCGACCTGGAAAATGCAATATGCACTGTCGAGTATGCATCCGGCGGCAAGCATTATACCCGCGAGTTTTTCGTGAGCGCACCCGACCATGTAATAGCTGTCCATCAGTCGTCATCCGACGGCGGAAAGACGTCCTGCAAAATAGACTTTTCCCGCAGAAGTGATAAGACGTATAAGTACGAGCTTGGCGAAAACGGACTGTTTATCTATGCCAAGGAGCCGGAAAACGGCTGCAAGTACTGCGTGGCGGCAAGCTGCGAAAACGAGGGCGGCGTTGTGGTGTTCTCGGAAAAAGGGCTTGAGGTGTTCGACGCAGACTCGTTCACTTTGTATATAACCATTCGCTCCGACTTTTATCACGAGGATATCCAAAAGTGGTGCTCTGATGCGCTTGATAACGCCGTAAATATAGGCTATGACGCCGTTCGCTCAAGACATGTCGCCGATTATAAAAGCTACTTTGACAGAATGTCTTTAAACCTTGACGGCGAGGATTACGACGACATACCCACCAATGAGAGAATGAGAAGATGCAAGGACGTGACCGATACAAAGCTTGCGGAAAACCTCTTCGATTTCGGCAGGTACCTTTTGATTTCAAGCTCCCGCCCGGGAAACAAGCCCGCAAACTTGCAGGGCATATGGAATAAAGATGCGTTCCCTGCGTGGGGCAGCAAATACACAATAAATATCAACGCGGAGATGAACTACTGGCCCTCGGAGATATGCGGACTTTCCGATTGCCATTTGCCGCTTTTGGAGCACATTAAGGTCATGCTCCCTTACGGACAAAAAGTCGCAAAGGACATGTACGGGCTTGACGGATTTGTAGCGCATCACAATACGGATATCTTCGGCGACTGTGCTCCGCAGGATAAATGCATAACCGCGACAATCTGGCCGATGGGTGCGGCGTGGCTCTGCACGCATATATGGGTGCACTACCTTTACACTCTCGACAAGGAGTTCTTAAGAAATTACCTCGGCGTCATGAAGCAGGCGTGCCTGTTTTTGACGCAGTACATGTTTGAATATAACGGTCAGCTTTTGACCGGACCCTCAATATCGCCCGAAAATTCATACATCCACCCCTCAGGCGAAAGAGGTCAGATATGCGTAGGTCCCACCATGGACAGCATGATAGCAACAGACCTGTTTAACGCATGCATTAACGCATCAAAGATTTTGGGTGAGTGCGACGAGCTTACAGACAAGCTCGAAGAAATGCTCCCCAAGATACCTAAGCCCTCAATAGGCAAGTACGGTCAGATAATGGAGTGGTTTGAGGACTACGAGGAGGTCGAGCAGGGACATAGACATATATCCCACCTGTACGGACTCTTCCCCTCGTCTCAGATAACTTATGAAAAGACCCCCGAGCTGATGAAGGCTGCAAGGGTTACGCTTGAAAGGAGACTGTCCGGCGGCGGAGGTCATACAGGCTGGAGCC
>DDJI01000029.1 GCA_002338885.1 Ruminococcus sp. UBA1828
GTCCGATGGGGTTGCATGCTCGACGATGGTGGTTGCGGTTTCTGCGGCTCACATCAAATACGGCACTGGTCCCGGAACAGAGGAAGAGTTAGTAATATGCTATAATGTAACATGTGATATCGTACATTCAAAGCATATCGGCGTAGGAATCATCGGCACGCATACATTAAGTGACGGAACAGTATGCTACATATCCGGTCTTACAATGGAGCACACCGTAAAGTGTTCTGAATGTGGCCAGATATTTGAAAAGTACAATAAAAGATGTACAATAAGCCACTCTGCATGCGGAGAGTATTATAAAAACTGTCTAAAAGAATGATTTTATAGATTTTAAGGCACAGGGCTGCTTAACAGCAGCCCTATTCTAATAATATCCGAGGTGACACTAATGAAGATAAAAAGACTGCTTTGTCTGGCTCTTGTCCCGATAATTGTTCTTATGGTTTCGTGTTCAGGCGGTAAAGAAAATCAGGCTGTGACGCAATCGACTGAGGCGGAGGTTGATTACTCGGGGGTTGTGCTGACTGTGCAGGATACGGTTGCGGGAAATGATTTTGTCACAGGTCTCGGCATGCTTGACTATCAGGCTATAACGCAAGAAACCGGCATACGGTTTCGCTCAAAAAGTTATCTCCCTGATGAGACAAAGCTAAAGATGCTTGCAGGAGACGATGACATAGACATTTATTTTGTTTCTGCCGGCATGCTTCACAGCGTGATTGACTGCGGTTTCTACACGCCGATTGAATCAGAAATTATAGATAACTACATATCTTCATGCAGGGAGTTTTTACAGGAGGTTGCGTCTGTAGACGGCGAAACAGCATTTGTGCCTGTTTCTTCTGGAGCATCTGCAATACTAATCCCAAAATCAGCGATAGAAGAAACCGGAGTTACGGCGCAAGATATAGAGTACCTCGATGATTTTCTTGAGTTTGTGAGAAATTACGACGGAGACAGAATTGCATACACAAATTCAAGCCTGCTATTTGACTACTTGGAGTATCAGTACGAAGCATATTACTGCGATTATGACAACAAAGAAGCAAACTTTGAAACGCCTTTGTACATGCATATCTATGAGGAAATATGGGGAGGATGGCAAGACCCGCGAGGCGGAATAGGTGCAACTATCGGCTTTGAGCATCACATCACAGGAGATTACAGCAATAACAGTGAGAAAGCGCTTTGCACATATGGCACATACCTTGATTCGGAAATTTTCACCGACAAAAGGCTTAACACAGACCCAAACGTCTATATGACAAGCGGGTCTACGGATTTCTTTGAAAAGTGGCGAGCGTTTCCGATTCCCAAGATATCGGAAGATGTAATTAGCGGAATCGGCGGAGGAACTTATGCTTTGATAAATCCGTACTCAGAGAACAAGGAGGCCGCTCTTAAGGTTCTTGAGCTTTTGGCGTCAGATTATTTTAAATATACGGGAAACACTTTATCGGGATTTATGTATGAAGACAAGTCAATGTATCCTGAAAGCTACCATCCCGATTCAGAGATATTCAATGATTTTCTAAACATAATAGACGATAACACCACGATGGCATACTATACATTCTCTGTGCAGCGTTTAGACATCGACGACTACCAGGCGGGGAAGCTGACGCTTGAGGAGGCGGTTGCGGAGTACCAGCGGCAGGTGGATATTTGGTTGAATGAATAAAGTGCGGCTTTGCTTTACTTTTTGAATGAATTATCCTTGACTTCTTACTGTTTATCATCATGGCTTAAAATATTTCATTTATTTTTAAAATGTATATTGACAATATCCAGCATCATATGATACAATATTTATAACAAAGTTGAGCTTATTTTTAGCACATTTACAAAGCGAGTTCAATGGCTCGGAAAAGGGCGTGTCCGATGGGAAGGTAACTTCAGCATAGGAACAGCAAGGTTTCTCCGGTCCGGTGATTGCTTAACCGGATCTCTCGCACATACCTTAATAAAATAAAAAAGTGGAGGTAAAAAACATGAAGAAGTTTATTTCAATCATTTTAGCACTGGTGATTGCATGCTCGATGATGGCGGTTGCAGTTTCTGCGGCGCATATTAAACATGGCACTAAAGATGAGATTTGCTACAACGTTACATGTGATATTGTTCATTCCAAGCATATTGGCGTTGGCACCATTGGTACTCATACGTTAAGCGACGGGACAATATGCTACATATCAGGCCTGACAATGGAACACACCGTCAAATGCACAGAATGTGGCTATATNNATATCACATTATATACGAAAAATACAATAAAAGGTGCACAATAAGCCACTCGGCATGTGGTCAATATTATAAGAACTGTCTTAAAGAATAATTTTTGCAATACACATTAACGCGTTAAACTATAGGGCTGCTATACGGCAGCCCTATTCTTCAATAACAGCTGAGGTGATTTTAATGAAAAATAAAAAACTAATTTGCCTTATCCTCGCTTTCCTGCTTATCCTCATGACTTCCTGCTCAAGCGGCGGCAGGGAGCAGCCGAACGTTACACAGTCCCCTGAAGAGGATATTGATTACTCGGGGGTTGTGCTG
>DDJI01000055.1:0-18043 GCA_002338885.1 Ruminococcus sp. UBA1828
GCGATGAGTGCACGTGCGGCAGGCGCGGATGCTTTGAGGTGTACTCCTCCGCAACCGGACTTGTCAGGATGACAAGGCAGGCCATGCATGAGCATCCGGAGTCTTTGATGAACGGCATGGCAAAGCCGCAGGAGGCGGGCGCAAGGCTTGCGTTCGAGGCCGCAAGGCGTGATGACCCCGCCGCATGCGCCGTCGTGAACAGGTATATACACTACCTTGCAGAGGGCTGCGCCAATATCATAAACATATTCCAGCCGCAGATTTTGTGCATAGGCGGCGGAGTGAGCAACGAAGGGGACTACCTCATAAATCCCCTGCGTGAGCTGACAATGTCTATGGTTTACACCAGACGCGGAGCCAGGAACACCGAAATTGTGAGGGCGGCTCTCGGAAACGATGCGGGAATCATAGGCGCATCGCTTTTGTATAGGCTTGAGGAGGAAAGCGGAAAATGACACTTCTTATAAAGCAGCATGTATTTTCGTGGTCTGACACCTACGATGTTTACGACGAGACAAAAACCCCGAAGTATTATGTCAAGGCGGAGTTTTTCAGCCTTACCCACCGCATACACATATACCGCCACTCCGACGGCGTCGAGATAGGCGAGATAGACGAAAAGTTTATAAGCATGTACGGCAAGGCGGACATAACGATTTTCGGCAACAGGCTCGGAAGCATAACAAGAAAGCTCTCCTTCTTCAAGCCCAAGTACGCAATAGACTATAACGGCTGGCAGATCGAAGGCGACTTTTTCGGCTGGGACTACTCGATAAGAAACCGCTCAGGCAATGAAGTGGCAGTCATAAGCAAGAAGCTGCTCAGCTGGGGAGACACCTATACTCTTGAGGTGGCAAACCCTGATGACGAGCTTGCGGCGCTCATCACGGTAATAGCAATAGATATGATGAATTGCGACGGAAATTGAGGTGCGCATGAGAATACTTGCCGTTGATTACGGGGATGCAAGGACGGGACTTGCGTCCTGCGACAAATACGAATCGATAGCGTCTCCGGTGGGAACGGTGGCTGAGAGAAACCAGGATGTGCTTGTCAGGAAGATTTCCGACAAGGCAAAAGAACTCGGCACGGAGCACATAGTTGTCGGGCTGCCGGTGAATATGGACGGGAGCCGCGGCGAGCGTGCACAAAAGTGCGAGGAGTTTGCAAAAAAGCTGTCTGAAAGCACCGGCCTTGAGGTTTCGATGTGGGACGAAAGGGTGACCACCGTCCAGGCGATAGGCATACTCAACGAGACAAATGTCCGAGGCAAACGCCGCAAGGCAGTCATAGACACAGTCGCCGCCACGCTGATACTTGAGAGCTACCTCGAGTACAGAAAGAAAAAGCGGGTATAACCCGTGGGCTATACCCCTGAGACCGGACAAAAAAACACCATCCGCAAAAAATGCGGGTGGTGTGTTTGTTATCAATATTCTCCGCCTTGCCGCCACATGAACATAAAACCCGCTTACAAGCAGGTGGGTACCGTCCCTGATGTTTCACGCTCCCTTCGTCCGCTTTCGCAGGAGGTCTGCAATCCGCACCCGGAGCACGATTCCCTATAAAGATATGTTGGATTATATTAACATGCTTTATCGAACAAGGCAGAATAAATTTTCACTTATATTATCTTCACTGCGCAGAAAAATATTCGCCGCAGCCATGCGCCGCCTTATGAGCTTACGCCGTCGTCAGCGGGGACGTCCTCGTCGTCGCCGTCAAAGAACTCCTCAAGCCTGCGCATGAATATCTCGCCGATTCTGTTGAACTCATCCTCGTCATCTATTGTTATGAGCGTTTCCTCACCTGTTGAATAGTCGGACTTCAGTATGAGAAGCTCGCCGCTGTCGTTTATCAGATCTTCAGGGTGCTCATAGTAGGGAACCATGGCGTAATACCTGTCGTCCCCTTCATCGTAGTAGTCAAGCATCTCAACCGTGTGCTCAACGCCGTCCTCGTCGCTCAGCGTGTACAGCTCCGGAACGAAGTCGTTATCGTAATTATCCATTTTGTTCATCGCCTTTCGCTGATGGCAGCCCGCCGATGTCACAGACACACGGCAGCATATGGGCACCACTTACAGATAGTTGTGCGCTGCACATTTACTACAAATAAATTATAGTGTATATGCGCCTCAAAGTCAACAGGATATCATTAAGAAATATGTTGAATAATTTTTTTGAAAAAAGTTTTGAAAAAGTATTGACATCGCACAAAAGCTATGATATATTATAGATGACGAAAGAAAAAGATAAGTAGTCACTGAAAAATAAAAGGGAGAGGGTTCCGATGAAGAATTAAGCTTGCCAAAGGTCGCCGACAGATGACAACCGATGATTAGTAAGCAAAATTTAAAAAAGGATGATTCATCATGAAACTCGCACGTAGCGGAACTGGTTCAGAAAAATCCAAATAGAGAAAGGCGTGAGTCCAGCATTCTGTGCATAGATGAGGTTTCAGTGATCGAGCAGTAAGCCAATAAGCTTAACACATTTAAGAGATGATTCTCATATGGGTGCAGTAGTCCCGATATAAAACGTTAAGCTGCGGTGTAGGTCAAGACAGCCGAAGTGATGAGCTAAAGGCTCACACAAGAGAAGATGTAAACTTTAAGTTTTCAAGCTATCAGGTTTTTGAGCTGACCTATTAAAACTGTGACGATAACGTAAGGAAACCATAGGGATAATGCTTGAAGCAATGCATAAAGCAAATACTTCGAGCGAAACTTAAAGCTTAAGCTTTAAGTCAGTATGAACAACTAAGCAAATCTATATAATTGAATATAATAGCCAAAAGCTAAAACCGGCGTTCGATTCGGAAAGCACAGCGGCAATGTATAAGCGAAAAGAGTTTGCATGGATCTAAGCTTTGAGTAAGTTATAACGACTTCGATATAAATCCGGCAGATGAGCAAATGCAGCATGCACAGCATGAATGCACAGGCGCAAATAAAGGCGAGTACGATAACCGTTCTGTAAACGAAAAAAGCACAAAGTTTCAAAAGCAAATTCTATAAGCTAAAACCCTTTAGCTAAGCTAAAATTAGCTTATAACAGCAGAGCATAAACTTTGATATCGTTAAGACGTCATCAGATGTCGCTGAGATGTTTAAGAAAAAAGCCCGGCTAAAAAGCTAAAGCGGTATGTAAGCAAGCATATCTTCAAAGTTTAATAATATAAAATAACTAACAGTCTTAGGACGATAACATAATACCCGTCAGGATGTGATTTCGTGAAACAAATCAGATTATACAGACCGGATATTTAAGTAAAGCGGTGAAAGGGTGAGTCCAACAAAGACTTAAGTTATGGCGAAGCCGATTGAGCGCGTAAAACTGATGAGAATCAGAAAATAACGCAGTAAGGCTCTCGGTGAGGTGCCGAAGTATCAAAGCCTGACAGCAGGGATAAAAAAGCATGCGGCGGAAGCTGAGCAATGCAAAATATCAACGCAGCAGGTGAAGATGTTAAGGATAACTGATTAGATATATCAATATAAACTAAAGGGTTGGTTCCCATGAAAGTACTGTTCAGACGGCTGAAAATCTGAAGTTAAGGGGTGAGTCCAAAGTACACTTTAGTTTAGCTGAAAGCTATAAAAGGTCACGAAAGTGACGAGCATTTCAGAATGTCATAAGTAAAATCCTTCAGAGGAGCGAGTAAAATCGCTCCTCTTTTCTTTTTGTGCGTATAAAGAAAAATGCTGCATGTGCCGATCGTGCCACATGTGCCGATCGTGCCACATGTGCCGAGTGCGCCACACGTGATGCATGTGCCGCCACGCCCGTACTGCATGCCCCGAGTGATGCGAAAACCGGTTGCCGTGTGTACCGCACGTACCGAGTGCGCCGCACGTGCCGAGTGTGCCACATGTGCCGAGTGCGCCACATGTGCCGAGTGTGCCACATGTGCCGAGTGCGCCGCGCGTGTAGCATGCGCCGCTTATGTCAAATGCGCCTTGACCAACGCGTGCCGAGCAGCGGCGACAGTGAGTTTTGCAAGCCCGTATAAGCGCATCGGGCATACACGTTGTGTCAACATGTTCCACTGTGGAATATACTGAACTAACGGAGGAGCTGACCGCAAATATCGGCAGGGACGCAAGGCGATGAAGGTGTCAAACGCTGCATGGTATTTACAAATGTCATATGCGCGGCAGTCAGCAGAGCCGTTTTAATATATAGCCGTCAGAGCAGCGTGGCTTTTGGCGGCGTTTTGATTTTATATGGCATTTGTCATCGCCGAAAGCTTAAATTGCGCCGAAAATGAAGTTTTTGCAGAGTTATTTCTTGCATAGCGGAGCGGTTTGGGGTATAATGAACATGATTGTTTATGTAAAAGTCAACCGCGAGGGGAGAATGCAGATTGACGGTAAGAGTTTATGCAATATTATCCTTGCGCAGGTTGTATTATATCAAGGAAGATGAGAAATTATGAAAACACTCGTCAGCGCATCAATATTGTCGGCGGACTTCGGCTGCCTTGCAAACGAGCTTTCCCGTGCAAAGGACTCCGGTTGCGACATGATACACTTTGACGTCATGGACGGGCACTTCGTCCCGAACATAAGCTACGGCATACCTGTTTTAAAATCCATAAAAAAATACTCCGCACTCCCGATGGACGTGCACCTTATGATAAGCGAGCCGCTTAAGTACATAGAGGGCTTTGCAAACGCGGGGGCAGACATAATAACCTTTCACGTTGAGGCGGACGGCGACCCGTCCAAGACCATAGATGCAATACATGCCCGCGGACTGAAGGCGGGAATATCGGTAAAGCCGAACACACCGGTGAGCAGTGTATATCCGTGGCTTGACAAGCTCGACATGATTCTTGTGATGACCGTTGAGCCGGGCTTTGGCGGCCAGGGATTCATTTACGATACCCTTGATAAGATAAAAGCTTTGCGTGAAAAGCTTAACTCTGTCGGTCTGACGACCGATATAGAGGTGGACGGCGGAATTTCCGACAAAACCGTGGACAAGGTCACCGAGGCAGGCGCAAACGTGCTTGTTTCCGGCTCGTATCTGTTCGGAGCCGAAAACATGGCGGAAAACGTGCTAAAGCTCAGACAGCACACCGACGGCATTGTCTGAGATAACGGTCTTTGCGTGCTCTTTGATCACTGCGTAGTATGAGTTGCCTATGAGAACCGCGTCGGAATGTTCGCACATGCAGGGCAGAAGTTCGGGCACCTGCCTCGTGAGAAGCCCCAGGCACAGGCAGTAAAGGCAGCGGCTTTTGCTTTTGCGGTACGTTAGCGAGCTGAACTCAACGCTGCATCCGCGCCGCACAAGCGCACGTGACAGCGCTGCGGCTCCGCTGAGGTCTTTGCTCATGCACACTGCGGCGGTGAGCTTAGGGTATGCATATATTTGCTTTTTGCGTTTTTGGCAGAACGACGGCGGGATTTGCGCAGAGCCATCTGCGCCGCCTGAAACAAAGCGCATGAGACAGCTGCCGACGTCGCGGTTTGAGCCGCGCGGGTTAAGATCAGACTTCACATAATACACTCCTTAGGAGGGTTATCTTTTATATAGGACGGTTAGGACGGTGAAAAACAATAGATACCGCTGTTGAAAGAGTCGATATGCTCAGGTTCGGCAGGATGACAATTTTCCTGCTCGCCTTAAACGTCATGGCGTTTTACTACTATGGCTACAGAGCGATAATAGTTTCTTTGATATCTGTTGCTGTGGCACTGCTTACAGAGTATATATGCCGCACCGCAACGGGGAGAAAGTTTGACATAAAGGATACGTCTCCGATAATGTCGGCAATGATACTTGCGCTGCTCATGCCCGCTTCAATTCCGTACCGGATAATAATCTTTGCAAGCGCGTTCATGATAGCAATATGCAAATATGCATTCGGCGGAAACAAAAATCTCATATTCAGCCCCGCCGCGGTTGCGTATGCCTTCTCGCTGCTCGCATGGCCGAACAGCGTGCTCAGATATCCTCAGCCGGTGCCGTTCGGAAACATACCTTTAATATCCGACAGCACGCAGGTTCTCGACTACTCCTTCACGCATTACGCGGACATATCCTTGAGCTCTTCAAGCTACCTCGATATAATCTGGGGACGGCTTGCAGGACCTATGGGCACCTCATGCGTGGTTATAATAGCAATATGCGCGATCTCGTTGTACCTGTTTAAAGACATACACGGAACAACGCTTTTCAGCGCAGTAGCGGTCAGCGTGCTTTTGTACGTTTTGTTCCCGCTTGCCGCAACAGTCTGGAGAGCGGCGGTTTACGCTCTTGTGACCGGTTCGTTTATGTTCGTGCTCGTCTTCATCGTGTGCGACATGAGATACGTGCCGCAAAGGCCGCTTGCTCAGGTGATATACGGCGCATTGTTTGCGGCTATATCGTATCTTTTGAGAAGATTTTCGGGGCTTGAGTCGGCTGCGGTTTTCTCCGCGCTGATATTGAGCATATTCACATCGGAGTTTGACAGATTTGACCTTGCGGTGTGCGGCGGCGCATCGAAACTTTGGCGCTTTGTTTCGGGCAAGACGCGGGATCTTGTGCTTTATGTGAAGTTCAAGTCGGATAAAAAGCTTTCTCGGGACGTCTCGCCCTCTTCGGAGCAAGGTGAGGACGCCGGCAGCACGTCAGCGGACGATACACACAAAACGCCCGATACGCAGTCGCCGGACAAAAACACAGACGAAAAATCAAGCGAAGAATAAATGATGTAACCCTTAATTTCAGGAAAGGAGGGGGAAGGACATGTCAGAGCGGCCTGCGCAAATTTCATCCGTTTCATCTCAGATCGGCATGGCGGGAAGAGAGGCGTTTTTGACCTCGAATGCGCTTTTGTCGAGCGGTTCGATAATAGCACCCGCCGTAGTTGTTACGACAGGGTTTATGCCCGCCGTGGCGCTTTGCATAGTTTTCAGCATTGTAACATATGTTACGGTTGCGGTATGTTCTTTTGTCCCCGCAAAACTGGTCTACACCGTTCGTATTATATTATACACTTTCATAGCGTCGCTGGTGTATGTACCGGTGTCGATTATGATGGAAAACATAATGCCGGTGCAGTATGCCGCTTTGGGCATATATGCGCCATTGCTGATAACAAACTCAATTATAACGGTAAAAACAGAAGCGAAGTTTTACAGGCTTAAAAGGGGCTATATGCTCAAGCTTGCGGCGTTTTACGTGTTCGGATACGACATATCTTTGATACTTTTCGGAACGATAAGAGAGCTTTTGACCGGCGGCAGCATCATGGGGCTTAAAATTCTTCCTCTGTCATTGCCGACTGCCTCGACGGTTTTCGGAGGCTTTATGCTCCTTGCGGTCATAAGCGCGCTGTTTCGGTGGTTTATAAGGCTGCCGTTTAGGAAGGAGGAGCAGTGATGGGTCTGATCCTTCAAACGATACTTGCATCCTTGGCGGCAATAGTCATAGAAAACGTAATCTTCACAACCGCGTTTGGCACAAGTACGCTGATAGAAGTGGGCAAAAAGCACTGGAACATACTCTCCTTCGGCGGGTTTATAACCGAGTTTGCGGTTCTTTCAAGCATAATATCCTACATGTTCGAGGGATACATGCTTTCAAACAGCACCTTAGCGAGGTTTATGCCGAGCGTGTATATACTTTCGCTCGGTTTCGTCTATATTTTCACTTTGATTGCTATATGGTTTATATCTAAGGACAAGTTTAAAAGACTGAAAAAGTACGTCCACCTGTCCGCCTTCAACTGCACGGTGCTGAGCGCACTGTTCAACAACACTCTGATGGGCGGCACGTTGTTCGAGAGAATTTTATATGCGGCTCAGATAGGCATAGGCTTTGCGTTTGCTGCCTATATCTTTTCAATAAACTTTGAAAAGCTTAACTCCGACGATGTTCCGTCGGCGTTTGCCGGTCTTCCCGTATATATTTTATATATCGGTGTGGTATCTATGATAGTTTACGCTATAAGCTAATAAGGAGAAGTATCATGTCCCAAAGACGGTATAAAGTAAAAAAGAATAAGCGGATATTTGGCGCCCGCAAGCAGGGCAACTCCTATATAGGAATTATAATAATGGTGATTTTGCTTGCCGCATTGGTCTTTATAGGCTACAGCGTCGGCAAACCGATAGTTGAGTATTTCAGCGGGAAATCGCCGTCGGAGGATGAGCCGGATACGCCGCCGGCGGTGACGGATGCGCCGGACGTGACCTCGCCTGTCACCGAAAACACTCCGCCGCAGACAAGCGAGCAGACAGAGCCGCAAGAGATATCCGACAACCCTCAGGCGCAAAGAAGCGACATAATGTGTATAAACTACGCCGACTGCGCGGGCGGCTCGTATGAAGAGTACATTTTGAGCATGTTAAACTCTGCTGCCGGCTATTCAGGAGTGTGCGTGGAGCTTGTGGCGGACGGCGGAACTGTCGCATATCAAACCGCAAGCGAGCTTGCCACAGGAGCGGGAGCCGTTGCGGCTAATGCCATACCAAACCTTGAAGCTTTGGCGAGCGCAATAACCGAAGCGGGCATGACGCCTTACGCAAGAGTTTCTTCTTTGACGGACAACATAGTTGCGTGGTACGACAAGAGCGTGTGCTACATGATACAAGGCTCTACGTCGAGGTGGCTCGACGATGCGGCGGACAACGGCGGAAAGCCGTGGATATCGCCGTTCAGCGACAGGGCAAAGGAGTACATCGGCGGGCTGTGCAGCGAAATATCCGATGCGGGGTTTGCGGGCATGGTTGCCGCAGGTCTTGAGTTCCCGCAGTTCAGAAGCTCGGATTTAAACTACATAGGAAACTCGGTAAAGGCGGCTGACAGATACACTGCGCTCGTGAGCTTTGCTCAGTATATGCACGAATCCTTCGGAACCGATAAGGAGTTTATCATAGAGGTGGGCGCTAAGGATATAATCGCGGGTGACGCGGAGATACTCACCGATACGTCGGCGCTTGTGCAGATGGGCGTAAACCGCCTGCTTGTGAGATTTGATCCGGACGAAATCGGAACGAGGATTTCAAAGGATGACGGCACCCCCGATATTTCGTTTGAGGGACTTAACGACGTCTATCTGTTAAAGACGGTGGCGATGCACATAGATGAAAGCCTCGGCGACAGCGGACTTAATATAACATTTCTTATCAAGGGCTGCGAATTGGATGCGCAGATGTATGACATGATTGACGAGATAGGCTATGAAGACGCGCAGGTTGCAATAAACGAAGCGGTAACCGTTGCCGCGACACCTGCAAACGCTGCTGCAGAGCCTGCCGGTGCGGTGACAACAGCGGCAAACTGACAGCACGGTAAAGATTATTTTATGGCGGGCAGGGCTACACGTTTTGCCCGCTTTTTCGCTTTATGCGGCGCTTTGAATAATGGACAAGATCGAAATAACGGATGCGGTTTTAATGCTCGGAATCGGGCCTGCATGCGCAGGCGCTGCCATGCTCTGCGGCGGCAGGCATGAGGACGGCAAGGACGAATAAACGCATTACACGCATAAGCTCATAAGATTCAAGCGCAAATAAAGAGCCTGCCGGCTTTTTCGGCAGACTCTTTATTTATATATATTTCAAGGAGGATGTAGGTCAGATCAAAAGACAAATAAGTCCCGAGCAGCCCTCGTTTATTATTCTCTCCACCGCCTCACGCAGCTTTTCACGTGCGTCGTCCGGCAGGCGGTACAGCTTTGCATGCAAGCCCTCGTTCACAAGCTCCGAAAGCGACTTGCCGAATATGTTTGTCTCCCATATCTTCAGCGGGTCGTCCTCAAAGTCGTTTAAAAGGTACGAAATAAGCTCCTGCGACTGCTTTTCCGAGCCGACAATAGGCGCAACCTCCGCGCTTATGTCCGCTTTTATGAGGTGTATGGAGGGCGCGTTTGCCTTGAGGCGGACGCCGAACTTTCCTCCCTGGCGGATTATCTCCGGCTCGTCAAGCGTCAGCTCGCACTGATCCGGCATAACTATGCCGTAACCGACTTCGTTTACCTGCCTTAGTGCCTCCGAAAACTTCTCAAACTGCCGCTTAAAGCTCACAAGCTCTAAGATCTTCGGCATCAGCTCATCCTCGCCGGAAAGCGAAAGCCCCGTTTCCTCGCTGAGTATGCGGTAAAACAGCTTGTTGTCAAGGCTTATGTTTATCCTGCACACGCCCGTTCCGAGATCTATTGAGCTTATCGACGAATCCGTCACGTCCTCGCAGCTGCCTATGTCCTTGACAAGCTTTCTTATGTCGCGGATGTATCGCACCTCAAGCGCCGACTTCTTTATTCCGTCAAACAGCTCGTTTTTAAGCCAGTGGCCTTTTTTAAGCGAGTTTACCCACCTTGGCATGCTCACGTTTATCTGCTGAACGGGGAATGCGTAAAGCAGCTCGCCGAGGATATTTAATATGTCCTCCTTGGTCATCGTCAGGCAGTTTACCGGTATGACGGTGACGTCCTTGCTGCTCTGAAGGCTTTGGCAAAGTGAAATTACCTCCTCCGACGTCTCGTTTTCGGAGTTCATAAGCACTACAAACGGCTTGCCCAGGCTTTTAAGCTCTTCTATCACGCGCTGCTCGCACTCGGCGTACTCGTCCCTGTCAAGACCTGTGATGCTGCCATCCGTCGTTACCACAATTCCCACTGTGGAGTGCTCGCATATAACCTTTTGAGTGCCTATTTCGGCAGCCATGTTAAAGGGTATTTCAGAGTCAAACCACGGTGTGCGCACCATCCTCGGCGAGTCGTTGTCTATGTACCCCTGCGCGCTCGGTATGACGTATCCCACGCAGTCTATCATGCGCACGTTTACCGTTGCCGCGTCGTCAAGGTTTACCGAAACCGCCTCCTCGGGGATGAACTTCGGCTCGGTGGTCATTATCATCTTTCCGGCGGACGCCTGCGGCAGCTCGTCAACCGTTCGCTCACGCATGTACGCCTCTTTGATGTTGGGTATGACAAGCGTCTCCATGAAGCGGCGTATGAATGTGGATTTTCCGCTGCGGACAGGTCCCACCACGCCTATGTATATGTCTCCGCCCGTCCGCTCGCAGATGCTTTTGTATAGGTTATCAGTCGTCATCTATATCTATTCTCCCTTTTTTGAGTTTAAGTCAGTCTACTATCGGTATCAGGATCATCTTAGGCTCGGTAAGCCGCTCGCCCTCAAGCTCGTTTTCCTCCATTATGGCGCTGACGCTCGCATGGCAGCTCTTTGCTATTTCCCACGGCTGATCGTCCTTTTGCGCGTAGTAAAGCTTTATGGCGACGTCTTTGTCCGTCTGAATCGGCTTGGTTTCGTCGAGTATTATTCCGCTGATGAAGCTTTGTTCGCTTTCCTCGTACAGATACCCGCTGAGTTTTATGTCTGCGCTTATCTCAAGCGCATTTGATGATGTGAGGTTAAAGGACGCTGCGCTCACCGATGCGTTTACCTGCGCTGAGCGGCATATCTCCTTTGACCCGCGGGCTATCTTGTGCTCTATCTCCTCTGTGGTTTCAAGGTATACCGGCATGCCTGTTTCGTTTTGCGCGTATGCATACATCGTCACCCTGCCCGATAAAACGGTGTCGCCGTTTTTTAAGCTCTGCACGGCAATTCGTCCGACTTCCGCACCGGCATAGATGACCGCGCGTATCTCGCCGTCGTAGTATGTCAGGGACGACTTTTGACGGTGGGTTTCGTTTATCGGCACGGGTATGCATTCAATGCTTTCGGTGTCGGTTTCCAAGGTGGCCTCGCACACGGTTGAAAACGCATCCGTGGCAAGCTCCGCACTTTCAAACCTCATCGCAAGGCAGCGTATTTCTATTCCAAGCTCGCAGCTCACGGCGGGATTTGCCCCCTTTGTCGAGGGCGTTATCTCACAGCTCGACACGCTCGCATCGGTTATCAGGTCGTAACGCTCGTCAAGCCCTTCCACGTCGGATATCTGCGAAAACGGCACGCTGAACTTTATGTTTTGCGGCGTCGCATCCTCGCCGGAGCCTTCCGTAACATACGGCACGTATAAGAGCGAAACCTCTGCCTCGCCCTTTGTCAGCAGCTTTCCGGACAGCACCTTCTTGTCAAAGCTTGTTATGCATGCGTCGGCGCGTATCACGGTTTTCAGCGGCGGGTGGGAAAGCCCAAGCTCCGCGTCGTCCACAACCGTAACCCTCTTTGTCACCGCAACACGCCTTGCAGGATAGGTTATCAGCGTCTTTTTGAGCTGTATTCCGCCGCCCTGCGCTCCGCTCACCGCCTGCCTTATGTCGTCTGAGGTGACGTTTACTGCGATTGTGATTATGCCTCGGACGTCCACCCGCCTTTTGTTCACAACCCGACAGCTTGCGCTCTCGGTGTAGGGCTGTATGCATACCCCGGGCGACTGCGCTGCAACCGGCAGCTCCTGTGTTTTGCCGTAGCTCAGCACCTGCTCGACGGCGCTTATCTCGCCAGACTCGGAGACGTATACAAGCCTTACCTTTGCGCTCAGCTCGTATTCAAGCTTTGTCAGGTTTAAGCTTTGCTTTGTCACCGCCGGCAGGATCCTCAGGTTTAAGACCTTGTATATTTCGGGGTAGTAGTCCGGCAAAATATAGTCAAGCTCCACTGATTGCTGCACCGTTCCGTCAAACAGAGTTTTTTTGACGGTAAAATTTTCTCTTATAAGCTTGTAGTCCATCTTTTCCTCCTGAATAGCATCCGCAGATGTGTTTATGCTATATCTATATTCAGCTTGTTTTGGGTTCATGACCGAAGATGTCTTAGAAGAGCGAATTTTTAAAATGTCGCGGCGGGTGTTGAGGTTTTTCGGAGCCTGTGATATAATTACGTAGCAATCCCGATGAAAAGGAGATATAACCACTATGGCAGACAGAGCTATTATGACCGCGATAGGCGAAAACGGAGAAATAATCGACTGCGACGTGCTGTTCACGTTTAAAAACACCGCAACAGGAAAATGCTACATAGTATACACCGAAAACACCGTAGATGAAAACGGCGACACCGAGATTTTCGCGTCAGTGTTTGATCCGGACGACAAGACGCTCACCCTTCTGCCCATAGAGACGGATGCCGAGTGGGCTATGCTTGAGGCAAAGCTCGCCGAATACAGCCGTGCGAAAGAACGCGAAGGCGATAATGATGAAAATAATCAGAAATTAAAGGAGGACAACGCCGATGCCTGAATACAAAAAGAGCGGATACACAAATATTTTTTCCAAGCTGGGAATACCCGAGCAGGAGATAGAGAAAAGAGTTGCGGACACCTTTGACGCCATGTTCTTAGGAACGGAGGGTGTGCGCATATATCACGATGCGGGCGACGACATGGGATATGTTGAGGACACCGGAAATGTTGATGCAAGAACCGAGGGAATGTCTTACGGCATGATGTTCTGCGTTCAGCTCGACAGGAAGGACATCTTTGATAAGATATGGAAGTGGGCAATGACCAACATGTACATGACCGAGGGTCACCATGCGGGATACTTTGCCTGGTCATGCGCCCCCGACGGCAGAAAGAACGCCGACGGACCCGCTCCGGACGGCGAGGAATACTTTGCAATGGCGCTTTTCTTTGCGTCTCACCGCTGGGGAGACGGAGAGGGAATATACAACTATTCTCACTGGGCGAGAACAATTCTTCACGACTGCATCCACCGAAACGGCGAGTCGGACAAAAAAGGCTCAACCATGTGGGACCTTGACAACAAGCTGATAAAATTCGTCCCCGACGTAAACTTCACCGACGCATCCTACCACCTCCCGCACTTCTACGAGCTGTTTGCACTTTGGGCAGACGAGTGCGACAGGGAGTTTTGGAAAGAGGCTGCAAAGGCGAGCAGGGAATACTTGCACCGTGCATGCCACCCCGTCACGGGACTTTGCTCCGATTACGGCGAGTACACCGGCGCGCCGATAAAGAACGTGCCCTGGAACAAAAACGGCAGATTTGACCGCTACTATTCCGATTCCTACAGAACGGTTATGAACATGGCTCTTGACCACGAGTGGTTCGGTGTGGACGAGTGGCAGTGCGAAAATGCCGCAAAGGTTCAAAGATTTTACCGCAAAGCGGGAGACAAGTGGGAGCTTGTGCCTGAGCACGACGGAGTGTTTACCACCGAAAAAGTCATGCATCCCGTGGCTGTGATTGCGTCTAACGGCGCTGCGTCTTTGGCNNTTGGCGTCGTGGGACGGATACCCCGGGGCGGACGAAAGCGTTATGGAAAACGCAAAGTACTTCGCAAAAAAGCTTTGGGATACGCCTCTTCGCGAGGGCAAGCGCAGGTACTATGACAACTGCCTGTACCTGTTCGCCATGCTCATGCTGAGCGGAAACTATAAGATCTGGTGAGCAAAAATAAAGGCTCGCAGCGTAGGCGCATAAAAATAAGGCGACATGGGTTTTTCCATGCCGCCTTTAGTTTTTTTGCAAATTATCAAATCATGTCTGCCATTGAGTAAAGCCCTGCCGGCTTTGATGCTACAAACGCCGCTGCGTTTACCGCTCCTACCGCAAACACCTCTTTTGATGCTGCGCTGTGAGAGAGGGTTATCACCTCATCGCGTCCGGCGAATATTATCTCATGCTCGCCGACAATAGTTCCGCCCCTGACGGAGTGTATTCCTATCTCGCGGCTGTCGCGCTTTTTCCTGACGCTGTGCCTGTCGTACACATAGCTGTACTTTCCGCCGCAGGATTCGTTTATTGCATCCGCAAGCATAAGTGCGGTGCCGCTCGGAGCGTCGATCTTCTGGTTGTGGTGCATCTCTAAGATCTCTATGTCATACTGTCCGCTCAAAACCTGTGCCGCCCTCTTTGCAAGCTCTCTTAACAGGTTTATTCCTATTGACATGTTTGCCGTGAAGAATATCGGTATTTCACTTGCCGAGGACTTTATCTTTGCAACCTCGCCTTCGCTGTATCCCGTGGTAGCCAAAACAAGAGCCGTGCCGTTTGTCTTTGCATACTCCAAAAGCCCGTCAAGCGCGCTCGGGTGAGAAAAATCTATTATAACGTCCGGCTTGCAGGGAAGGGCAGCGGGCGAAGGATATACCTCAAAGTCCGCATACTTTTCGCCGGCGGTGTCAACTCCCGCAATCACGTTTATGTCCTGCCTTTGGGATATGATGTCGTATACGACTCTGCCCATCTTTCCGCAGCAGCCGCTGATAACTACATTTGTCATGATGATTTATCCGGATTGCTCCGTGCGTCCTTTCTCTTAAAATTATTTTCCGCCTTCGCCGTTAGCCAATCAGTCGAAATAGCCCTTTACCGCCAAAAGCTCGGCCATGAGCACTCCGCCTCCGGCAGCGCCTCTTAAAGTGTTGTGGGACAGGCAGACGAACTTGTAGTCATACTGGGTGTCCTCTCTCAGCCTTCCTATTGATATCGCCATTCCGCCCTCGAGGTTTCTGTCGAGCCTTACCTGAGGACGGTCGTTTTCCTCAAAGTAATTTAAAAACTGCTTTGGCGCAGAGGGCAGCTCAAGCTCCTGCGGAACCCCCGAAAACTCCTTCCAGTCCTTTAATATCTGCTCGCGGGTGGGCTTGTTCTCAAACGAACCGAGCTTTGCAGCCATGTGGCCGTTTGAAATCGGCACCCTCAGGCACTGTGTCGTTATCGCGGGGGAATCGGCAACGACTATCCTGTCGCCTTCGATTTTTCCCCACACCTTTAGCGGCTCCTTCTCGCTCTTTTCTTCCTCGCCGCCTATGTACGGGATGAGGTTGTCAACCATTTCGGGCCAGCTCTCAAACGTCTTTCCCGCGCCCGATATAGCCTGATACGTGCAGGCAAGAACAGACTTTACTCCGTACTTTCTGAGCGGGTGAAGTGCGGGGACGTAGCTTTGTATGGAGCAGTTTGACTTGACTGCGATAAATCCGCGCTTTGTGCCAAGCCTTTTTCTTTGTGCATTTATTATTTCAATGTGCTCGGGATTCAGCTCCGGAACAACCATCGGCACGTCGGGAGTGAAACGATTCGCGGAGTTGTTGGATATTACGGGGCACTCAAGCTTGGCATACGCCTCTTCAAGCTCCTTTATCTCTTCCTTCTTCATGTCAACCGCGCAGAAAACAAAGTCCACCATCGACGCCACCTTTTCCTTGTCGGCAACCGCGTCGTAAACTGTCATCTGCTTTACCGCGTCCGGTATCGGCTCATCCATCGACCACTTTTTAGCCACCGCTTCGGAATACGGCTTTCCCGCCGACCTCGGAGATGCGGCAAGAGCCTTAATCTTAAACCACGGGTGCTTGCTCAAAAGGAGTATAAACCTCTGACCGACCATGCCGGTAGCACCTATTATTCCGACGTTGTAGCTTCTGATACTATCCATATAATCTTCCTTTCATGTCGGACGCCGCACCCCGATAAGTAGTACTTTTGCGTGTGTAACAGTTTATAATGCTTTACAAACTATAAAATTACCGTCCCGCCGGCAATTGAAATAAAACATTTGAAAAACGCGCGCAAATGCTATATAATAATATTTACGCGCCGCGGCGACAGCGGTTACGGTTCTCACTTCGCATGTATAACGACAGTATATCATTGAAGGCGCGGAACGTCAACCGATTGCAAATAATTTATTGCGCTAAATCTCTAAAGATTGGAGCTTTGACTCAAATGCTTGACATAAACGACTTAAAAAAGAGTGATTTTTACTATGAGCTTCCCGAGGAGCTGATAGCTCAGACGCCCGTAGAGCCTCGAAACGCCTCAAGGCTTATGGTTCTCGACCGCCGGACGGGAAAAATCACAGACGACCACTTTTACAATCTATGCCGCTACCTTGAAAAGGGCGACACCCTGATAGTAAACGATTCAAGGGTTCTTCCCGCAAGAATATACGGCGAAAAGAGCGACAACGGCTCGTTTATAGAGTTTTTGCTCCTTGAGCAAAAGTCGAACATGGTTTGGGAGATACTTTGCCGCCCCGGAAAGAAGGCAAAGTCGGGAACAAAGTTTAACTTCGGCGGCGGAAAACTTCGTGCGACAATACTTGAGGTCAAGGAGGACGGCAACCGCATAGCAAAGTTTGAGTGCGAGGGCAATTTTTACGCCGTGCTCGACGAGATAGGACAGATGCCCCTGCCGCCGTACATAACAAAAAAGCTCGAGGACAAGGAAAGATACCAGACTGTATATTCAAACGAAATAGGCTCCGCCGCCGCTCCGACAGCCGGCCTGCATTTTACTAAGGAACAGCTCTCGGAGCTTGAAGCGATGGGGGTAAACATAGGAAAAGTCACCTTGCATGTCGGCTTGGGAACGTTCAGACCGGTCAAGGAAGAAAGAGTCTCAGACCACAAAATGCACTCTGAACACTATGAGCTGTCCGAGGAAACCGCGCGCCTTATAAACGACACAAAGGCTGCGGGCAAGCGCGTGATAGCCGTCGGAACGACTTCATGCAGAACCCTTGAAAGCGTGGCAAGCCTAAACGGCGGAAAAATCGTCCCCTCCCACGGCGACACCGACATATTCATATACCCCGGTTACAAGTTCAAAGCAATAGACGGACTTATAACCAACTTCCACCTGCCGGAAAGCACGCTGATTATGCTTGTCTCGGCGTTTGCGGGGTATGAGCATGTCATGAACGCCTATAGATACGCGGTTGAAAATAAATACCGCTTTTTCAGCTTCGGCGACGCAATGCTGATATGCGATTTGGGTGGCGGGGATTGACGTATGAGCCGCGCCGGTATATATTAGTGTTGTAATTTGATTTTAATCGGAGGTGCTCCGCTGTGGGTCTTAAAAGACAGCTGAAGAACTTGACGGAATTTTCCGACAACCCTTACGAGGCAAAATATCGCCCCGAAAAAGAAATGAAGGCGCTATTTGCGCTTTTGCTCATAACGCTGCCCATATTTATGGGATTTTTCTGCCAGTTTTATTGGCTTATCTCCGGACCGCTCTTTATATACTGGATATTCCTGTACATAAAAGCGTGGGGCTTTTGGAAATCGCTCGGCTGGAAGAGATGGTGGATGGTTTTGCCCACGGTTGTAATGGGCATAATCGGGCTGATTTTAGCGCTGACGGAGGCGCTGGTCAGG
>DDJI01000055.1:18068-18256 GCA_002338885.1 Ruminococcus sp. UBA1828
CGGCTGATCAACACGTTTTTGTTTTACGTGTAGCCGCCTGCGCATAAAAGCAATATAAATAATAAGACGGAGTAAATCTTTATGTTTAAAATACTGTGTAAGGAAGGGAATGCGCGCCGCGGAGAGTTTACAACTGTCCACGGCGTTATACAGACCCCTGTTTTTATGAATGTGGGTACAGCCGCCGC
>DDJI01000112.1 GCA_002338885.1 Ruminococcus sp. UBA1828
AACTTTCCCGCGCAGCTCTCGGGCGGAGAGCAGCAAAGGGTTGCAATCGCCAGAGCGCTTGCAAAGAACCCGAAGCTTTTGTTGTGCGACGAACCTACCGGCGCGCTTGACTATGCCACCGGAAAGACCATTTTAAAGCTTTTGCAGGACACTTGCCGCAATACCGGAATGACTGTGGTGATTATAACTCACAACAAGGCGCTTTGCGGCATGGCTGACCATGTCATAAGAGTAAAGAGCGGAAAGATAATTTCGTCTGAGCTAAACAGCAATGTTACTCCGGTTGAGAATATCGAATGGTGATAGGGTGAGCGTATGAAGATGACACTGAAAACCCTGATGCGAACCATTCGCGCCACTTTCGGAAGATATGTTGCGATTTTTGCGATAGTGGCGCTGGGAATAGGCTTTTTCACCGGTTTGAAAAGCGCTAAGCCGTCCATGCAGAAAACGGCGGATGAGTATCTTAACGAGCTGAATATGTACGATTTTCAGCTCATGTCCACCCTCGGATTCACTCAGGAGGATATAGATGCGTTTGCCGATACGCAGGGGATATCCGCAGCGGAGGGAAGTGTGTATGCAGACGTTTTGGCTGACTTTGACGGGGNNATTCACTGCCCGAAGAGGTGGCGCTCCCCAAGCTTATGAGCGGACGACTGCCCCTGGCAGCAAACGAGTGCATAGTTGACGCAGAAATTTTTACCGAGGACGACATAGGAAAAACGCTTGTTTTGTCCGGCAATAACGAGTCGGATACGCTTGAGCAGTTCAATCAGACCGAGTTTACAATAGTCGGAACGGCGCAGTCGCCGAGATATATAAGCATAGACCGAGACAGCACGTCTTTGGGAAGCGGAAAGGTCGAGGGCTTTGTGTACATCCTGCCAGATGCGTTTGAAACGGATGTGTACATGGAGGCACTTTTGTCCTGCGAGAGCGACGAGCTTTTGTTTTCCGACGAGTACTATGAGATGATAGATTCCGTCGAGCCTTCTGTGAAGAGCGTTTTGCAGGAGCGGGCGGATATGAGGTATGACGAAATAATATCGGATGCAAATGCCGAGCTGTCCGACGCAAGGGCGGAGCTTGACAGCGGATGGGAGCAGTATAATACCGCTTTGGAATCCGGCATTCCGGAGCAGATGCTTGCGGATGCGCTTTCGCAGCTTGAGAGCGGGGAAGAGGATTACAGCGCGGCTCAGGCGGAGGTTGATGCCATAAAGCCGCCGACAACCTATCTTTTAGACCTCGACAGCAACTCCGGATGCTCAACCTTTAAAAACGACATAGTCGTCGTGGACGGAATAGCATACGTGTTTCCGGCGTTCTTTGTAATAATCGCCGCGCTGGTGTGCATCACAACCATGACGAGAATGGTAAACGATGAGCGAACTCAAATAGGAACTCTGAAAGCTCTCGGCTACTCGTATATTACAATATCGCTTAAATATATCCTCTACGCTTCAAGCGCGGCGCTGCTCGGATGCGTGGCGGGATTCTTCCTCGGAACCGGCGTTCTGCCGCAGATAATCTGGTCGGTTTACGACATTTCATACGGCTTTTCGGATCTTGTGTACCACTTCAGCTTTGTTATGTATGCATGCTGCCTTGCGATTTCGCTTGCCGGCTCTGTTGCCGTGACGCTTTACGCATGCCGCAGAGAACTGAGCGAAAATCCGGCAGAGCTTGTACGTCCCAAGTCGCCCCCGAACGGCAAGAGAATACTCTTAGAGTACATCAAGCCGATATGGAGCAGGATGTCGTTTTTGAGCAAGGTCACTATCAGAAATGCGTTCAGATATAAAAAGCGCATGGTCATGATGCTTTTGGGAATAGGCGGATGCACCGCACTTATGGTGACAGGCCTCGGAATACGAGACTCGGTGGCTCACATACTCGATTATCAGTACGATGAGATAATGCTCTACGATGCAAGCGCAACCTATGACTCTGATTCGGCTGACAGCGTTGAAGAGTTTCTCGACGACAGGTCCGGCGGATACATCACCGGATATCAGGATACAATGACTGTCAGCTCGGGAAGCGGCGAGAAGGATGCAAATGTAATCGCACTTAACGCACAGGAATCAGAAGGATACTTCGACCTGCACGACTCTAAGGAGGAAATACCGTATCCCACCGGCTATGAGGCTGTGGTTTCGTCAAAGCTTGCAAGCCAGCTCGGAGTTTCCGCCGGCGACAGAATATTCTTAAACTTTGACGGCGATTCCGTGGGATATACGGTCACGGGCGTGTGCGATAACTTTGTAAACCACTATGTTTATATCAGCGAAGAATCCGTTTCGGATTACGCTCCTAACGCAGCGTATATCATGCAGGGCGAGCAGGAGGACATACAGGCAACCGCAGCGGGACTGCGTGCAATAGACGGTGTGAGCTATGTGTCTGTTATCGAGCAGGAAAGAGCATTGATGGAAAACTCAATGTCGTCCATGGATTATATCGTGGTTGTAGTGGTGCTGTTTGCCGGCGCACTTGCCTTTGTAGTGCTTTATAACCTTACAAATATCAACATCATCGAAAGAATGAGAGAGGTTGCAACCGTAAAGGTTCTGGGCTTCCGCCCGGGCGAGACGGCGTCCTATGTTTTGAGGGAGAATATAATCTTCTCAGTCATAGGCGGATTGATAGGTCTCGGCGTCGGATGGCTTTTGCACGGTTATGTAATGGCTCAGGTGCATGTTGACGCAATGACGTTTGACGTGAGAATATCCGCACTCAGCTATGTAATAGCGTTTGCATGCACGATAGGATTCACTGTCATAGCAAATATCATAATGCGGTTCAAGCTCGACAAGGTGAACATGGCGGAGTCGCTGAAGTCGGTCGAGTGACGCCCGCTTTTGAGAAAGAATAAAGCCAAAGCAATCTGATTAAGATTGCCTTGGCTTTTATTTTGCTATTCATTCAACCAAATATCCACCTGCCGC
>DDJI01000070.1:0-4358 GCA_002338885.1 Ruminococcus sp. UBA1828
ACCTCACCGCCATCACCGAGCCGCGCGAGATTGTGTATAAACATTTTGTGGACAGCCTGCTGCTGTTAAAGGCAATCGAGCTGCCGCAGGGCGCCAGCCTGATCGACGTCGGCACCGGCGCGGGATTTCCCGGGCTGCCGTGGAAGATCGTCCGCGAGGACATCAGCCTGACGCTTTTGGACAGCCTGCAAAAGAGAATAAATTTTTTGCACGAGGTCTGCGAAAAAACCGGCATCGATGCGTCGCTTGTGCATGCGAGGGCAGAGGATGCGGGGCAGAACAAGGCGATGCGCGAGTGCTTCGATATTGCATGCGCAAGGGCGGTGGCAAGGCTTTCGGTGCTTTGCGAGTACTGCCTGCCGTTTGTCAAGGTCGGGGGAGTGTTTGCCGCGCTTAAAGGCCCTTCGGCGTCGGAAGAAGTGAACAGCGCGCTTGCCGCTGTCGAAAAACTCGGCGGAAAGCTTGAAAAATGCGTAGAATATGAGCTGCCCGCAGCTCAGGTCGAGGGCAGAACGCTTGTCTTGATAAGAAAAATCAAGCCCACGCCGCCAATCTATCCGCGAAGCAAGGCTAAAATGGACAAATCACCGCTTTAGGGCGGGTATCGGGCATGCTAAGGGTCGCACCTTGGCGATTTTGCCCGATATTTTTATGTTGACTTTTCCTTACAGTATGGTAATATATGTATGAAAGCTTATCTATTTATACATATAAAAGGAAGTGCCAGGATGCCAAACATATCAAAGATATTTCCCGCGATGCAGAAAAAGCCTGCGGTTTCGGGGCAGGTCATGGAGATACCATGCGAGGACATTGCGCCCAACCCCTATCAGCCCCGAAAGAACTTTGACCACGGGGAGCTTGTGACGCTTGCGGCAAGCATAAAGACGGACGGAATACTTCAGCCGCTTTTGGTCAGGCGCACGCGCTCGGGGTACGAGCTTGTGGCGGGGGAGAGGCGGCTGCGTGCGGCGATGATTGCGGGGCTTGAGACGGTGCCCTGCATAGTTTGCGACGCTACCGACCGCAATTCCGCGCTCATGTCGCTGATAGAAAACATACAGCGGCGGGATTTGGGCTTTTTCGAGGAGGCGGACGCAATTGCAAGGCTTATAGACCTTTACGGCATGACTCAGGAGGACGCCGCCGCAAGGCTTGGTTATGCTCAGTCCACCCTTGCAAACAAGCTGCGTCTTTTGAAGCTCTCAGCTGCCGAACGCAGGGTCATCACCGAAAACAACCTCACCGAACGCCACGCAAGGGCGCTTTTGAAGATATCGGATCCGGACAAGCGCATGGATGCGCTGAATCGTGTGGTCAAGGGCAAGTTGAACGTCGAAAAGACGGAAGCGCTCATAGACTCCATGATAGAGTACGAAAAGTACAAGCAGCGCATCCGCAAAGGCTCGGCGGTGTTTAAGGACCTGCGGCTGTTTATGAACACCGTCAACAAAGCCGTGGAGACGATGCAGATTGCGGGCGTGGAGGTAAACGTGGACAAGCAGCAGTCGGAGGACTACCTTGACTACCACATACGCATACCGCTGAAAAAATCATAGGGATAAGTGGCGTGGGCTTCGGCTCACGCCTTTTTTGAGCAATGTTTCACGTGGAACATTCGACGCCGCTTTACGCCATTCGACAAAATTCGACACTCTTCGACCAAAAAAATGCCCGCCAAAAGCTCAAAACCTGTTGCAAACTCCTGCGTTTGTGTTATACTGAAATTATAGACTAACTTACACCACGTAGAAAAGGAGAGGAAGCAGAGAGCAATGGGAAAAATAATCACCGTTTCCAACCAAAAAGGCGGTGTGGGCAAGTCCACGACGGTAGTAAACCTTGCGGCGGCGTTGGGCGGCAAGGGCAAGAAGGTGCTTGTTGTGGATATAGACGCCCAGGGCAACACCACGACCGGCTTCGGCGTGCGGAAAAAGGCGATAGTCAACACGGTTTACGAGGTGCTCATCGGCGCATGCAGAGCTGCGGATGCGATAGTCCCCACGGCGTACAAGGGCGTGTCGCTGATTTCTTCGGCGCAAAAGCTTGCCGGAGCGGAAATAGAGCTTGCATCGGTAGAAAACAGACTGATGAGACTTAAAATGCAGCTTTTGACGGTCAAGGACATGTTCGATTTCATACTTATCGATTCGCCGCCGTCGCTGAGCCTTATAACCTTAAACGCGCTTGCGTGCTGCGACTCGGTTTTAATACCCATACAGTGCGAGTTCTACTCGCTTGAGGGACTCGTGCAGCTTATGGATACTATTAAAAGAGTCAAGGATGGCTACAACCCCTACATGCACATTGAAGGAATACTGTTTACGATGTATGTCGGAAGGTACAATCTCACCACTCAGGTTGTGAACGAGGTCAAAAAATACTTCCCGGGCGACGTGTACAAGACGGTGATACCGAGAAACGTGGCGCTTTCGGAGGCGCCCAGCCACGGAAAGCCGATAATGTATTACGATCGCACGTCTAAGGGCGCAGAATCCTATGAGGAGTTCTGCATGGAATTTCTTGCTCGAATAAAGCAGAGGGCGGCAAAGTAAAGCAGATCCGTATTTGAGCAAACGAAGCATTAGGAGGACATATGTCAAGGATAAAGGGACTCGGAATGGGCATGGACGCCCTTTTCACAGAAAACGAATCTCAGGAACGTGCGACCCGCACGCTGAGGATTACGGAAATTTTTCCGAACAAGCAGCAGCCGCGCTCTGATTTTGACGAGGAGTCGCTTGCGGCGCTTGCCGAGTCGATCAAGCAGCACGGCGTTCTTCAGCCGCTTCTGGTGCGTCCGCTTGAAACGGGCGGGTATCAGATAGTTGCGGGCGAAAGGCGTTGGCGGGCTGCAAGAATGGCGGGGCTTGAGGAAGTTCCGGTGCTGATACGCAACCTTGACGACCGCAGAACCATGGAGCTTGCGCTTGTGGAGAACCTTCAGCGAGAAAACCTTAATCCGGTTGAAGAAGCACAGGGCTACAGGGAGCTGATGGACAACTACGGCTACACTCAGGAACAGGTTGCAAGGATCGTCGGACGCTCAAGACCGGTTGTTGCAAATGCGTTGAGAATACTCACGCTTGACGAGCAGACGCTGAAGCTTGTCAGGGACGGGGAGATATCCGCAGGACACGCAAAGGTGCTTGCGGGCGTAGAGGACAAGGAGTACCGCGCGGAGCTTGCGTCAAAGGTGAAAAAGGACATGCTCACCGTGCGAAACCTTGAGGAGCTTGTGAAAAAGCCGCGCGAAGAACAGCGTGAGAAGCCCCAGAGGGAGAAAAAGGACAACTTTTTAAAGGAAGTAGAGCTGTCCCTTGCGGATTCCATAGGCAGAAAGGTGACCGTCAGAGGAAAAGACGGCAAGGGAACGCTTTCGATAGAGTTTTACTCCGAGGATGATTTGATAGCGATAGCAAATCTACTCGGAGGCATCAACGGCTGATGTTCCACGTGGAACATGTGCGCCGGAAAGGATAAGCAGGTATGATAGACATTAAATTTTTGAGGGAAAACCCCGAAGCAGTAAAGCAGAACATCAAAGACAAGTTTCAGGACGCAAAACTCCCGCTTGTAGACGAGGTAATAGAGCTCGACAAGGAGCACAGAGCAGCCATAACAGAGGCTGACGGCTTGAGAGCGGACAGAAACAGGCTTTCTAAGGAAATAGGCGCGCTGATGGCTAAGGGCGAGCGCGAAAAGGCCGAAGAGACAAAGAAAAAAGTCACAGAGTCCGCAAAAAGGCTTGAAGAGCTTGAAAAGAGGGAAGCGGAGCTTGAAGAAAAGATAAAGAGCATAATGATGGTCATCCCGAACATCATCGACCCGAGCGTGCCTATAGGAAAGGACGACTCGGAAAACGTGGAGCTGGAAAGGTTCGGCGAGCCGAAGGTTCCCGACTTTGAAATACCGTATCACACCGACATAATGGAGAGCTTTGACGGAATAGACCTCGACAGCGCAAGACGAGTCGCTGGAAACGGCTTTTACTACCTCATGGGCGATATAGCAAGACTTCATTCCGCCGTCATATCATACGCGAGGGACTTCATGATAGACCGCGGATTCACATACTGCGTGCCGCCGTTTATGATAAGGTCAAACGTCGTAACCGGCGTAATGAGCTTTGCCGAGATGGATGCCATGATGTACAAGATAGAGGGCGAGGATTTGTACCTCATCGGAACAAGCGAGCACTCCATGATAGGCAAGTTTATCGACCAGATTATCCCCGAAGAACAGCTCCCCATAACCATGACCAGCTATTCGCCCTGCTTCAGAAAGGAAAAGGGCGCCCACGGCCTCGAGGAGAGGGGAATATATAGAATCCACCAGTTTGAAAAGCAGGAAATGAT
>DDJI01000070.1:4516-12619 GCA_002338885.1 Ruminococcus sp. UBA1828
AACAACACCGTTGTGGCGCCGCCGAGAATGCTCATAGCTTTCCTTGAAAACAACCTGAACGCGGACGGAAGCGTAAACATCCCCGTTGCGCTCAGACCGTACATGGGCAACAAGGAAAAGATACTGCCCAAAAAGCACTGATATCACACTAAAAAGCGAAGGGAGATGCACAAAATGAAGACATTAAAGCAGGCGTATAAGGACTATTTCACCGTCGGAGCGGCAGTTGCCGCAAGCTGGCTTGATGAGGCGTCAGAAACCGTCAAGGACAACTTTGACACCATAACCGCCGAAAACGAGATGAAATACAACGGCGTTCACCCGCATAACTACCCGAGACCCGACTTTTCAAAGCTCAAAAGAGGCGAAAAACCGCCGCTGCCCGAAATCACCGACCGCGAAAGGTTTGTGCACCCCTCGCTTGAAACGGACACCGCACCNNATACGCCTGCCCCCCCCTGCCGATAAAATATATAACTTCGCCAAGGACAACGGCATAGCGCTCAGGGGGCATACGCTCTCGTGGCACGGTTCCTACCCGTACGGCATATTCGAGCAGCTCACGCCGCAAGAGCTGATGACAAACACCATAGAGCACTACAAGTTCATGGCGGAGCATTTTCCCGGCTGCTACTGCTGGGATGTCGTGAACGAAGCCATTCAGGACAAGCCGGGCGGATATTTAAGAAACACCGTCTATAAAGAAAAATTCGGCGACGATTACCTGTACACCCTGTACGGCATGGCGAGAAAGCACTTCCCCGACGCAGAGCTTTGCTGCAACGACTATAACGAGTTCATGCCCTCAAAGCGCGACAACATATTAAAGCTCGTCGGCTCGCTCAAGGAAAGGGGACTTGTGGACGTCATAGGCTGCCAGTGCCATATAAACGCCTTCTTCGGCGACAAGGAGTTTGACGACATCCGCCGCGCACTTGATATGTACGCCGAGACAGGACTTAAAATCCACATCACCGAAATGGACGTAAACTGCGTCAAGTGGGACGGGGGAGTGAGGGAGGTCACGGATGAAGCCGTCAAAAACGTGCCGAAGGTCTACGCAAGGGCGTTTGAGATTTTCAGACAGTATAAAGGCGCGATAGAAAACGTCACCTTCTGGGGCGTCTCAAACCGCCATTCGTGGCTGAACAGCTTTAAGCTCGACGGCGCAAAGGTGAAAAATCAGCCGCTCATGTTCGATGAGGATTACCGCCCGACAGAGGCGTACCTCGCTGTAGTCGATTTTTAAAGAGCAAAATACTACCGCTTTAGCGTTAGCGCGCTTTAAAGCGGTTTTCAGTACTTGACTATGCGACATTTATATAGTATATTAGATTAAATAGCACAACAATTGACGTAAAAATAAATCTGAAAATCTGATACGGAGGGTAATATGGGAAACATGTTTGAAGCCGAGTACAAAGAGAAGTTCGGAAAAGAAGGCCTCACGTTTGACGACGTGCTGCTTGTGCCGGGCGAATCTGACGTTACGCCCAACTTAGTGGATCTTAAAACCACGCTTTGCAAGGGCATAACGCTCAATATTCCTATCATGACGTCCGCAATGGACACCGTAACCGAGTCCGCAATGGCTATAGCGGTCTCAAGAGAGGGCGGAATAGGAATAATACATAAGAACATGACGATAGACATGCAGGCGGAAGAGGTCGATAAGGTAAAGCGCTCGCAGAACGGAGTAATAGTAAACCCGTTCTTCCTCTCGGCGGATCATCTTGTTTCGGATGCGGATGAGCTGATGAGCAAATACCGCATTTCAGGCGTCCCGATAGTAGACGAAAACGGAAAGCTCTGCGGAATCATCACCAACCGTGATATGCGTTTCATCACCGACTACACAACAACCATCGGCGAAGTGATGACAAAAGATCACCTCGTAACCGCGCCTGTCGGAACCTCCTTAGAGGACGCTCAGCAGATATTAAGAAAGTATAAAATAGAAAAGCTCCCTTTAGTGGATGCAAACGGATACCTCAAGGGACTTATAACCATCAAGGACATAGAGAAGGCGGTCAAGTACCCCAACTCCGCAACCGACTCGCAGGGCAGACTCATCTGCGGCGCGGCAATAGGCGTGACGGGCGACGTTTTGGACAGAGCGGGCGCACTTGTTGCGGCGGGCGTAGACTGCTTGGTTCTCGACTCCGCTCACGGACATTCAGAGAATATCTTAAAGTGCGTTGAAAAGGTCAAGAATGCGTTCCCGGGCGTTCCGGTCATAGCGGGAAATGTGGCAACCGCAGAGGGCACGGAGGCGCTTATCAAGGCTGGCGCAGATTGCGTAAAGGTCGGCATAGGACCCGGCTCCATCTGCACGACAAGAGTTGTCGCCGGCGTGGGCGTTCCTCAGATAACAGCGGTCTTTGACGCGGCATGCATGGCGGCAAAGTACGGCATACCCGTAATAGCGGACGGCGGTATAAAGTACTCCGGCGATATAGTAAAGGCTTTGGCGGCAGGCGCAAACGTAGTTATGCTCGGCTCGCTCCTGGCAGGCTGCGACGAAGCTCCCGGCGAGATAGAAATCTATCAGGGACGCTCCTTCAAGGTCTATAGGGGCATGGGCAGCCTCGGCGCTATGGCTTGCGGCTCAAAGGACAGATACTTCCAGACAGGCTCTAAGAAGCTCGTTCCGGAGGGCGTAGAGGGCAGAGTACCCTATAAGGGACAGCTCTCCGATACAGTGTTCCAGCTTTGCGGCGGCGTAAGAAGCGGTATGGGCTACTGCGGATGCCATACCATAGACGACTTGCACACAAAGACAAAGTTTGTGCGCATAACCGGCGCAGGCTTGAAGGAGTCGCATCCTCACGATATCTATATCACCAAGGAAGCTCCCAACTACTCGGCACAGATCTGAAATCAAAATAAAATACCCAGGTCGCGGCTCTTTTTAAAAAGAAGAAGAGCCGCATTTTTAAAACAGAACGTATAACGGAGGTCAAATATTACTATGATTGATGAGCGCGGGCACTTTTTCATGTCAAATTTTGAGCTTATGGGCGATCATGAGCACTATGTGCTGCCGGCCAAAAGCGTAAAGAGCGATGTCAGGTTTGATGTTTACGATTATGAACAGATACCGTCGACAAACTCGATTGCAATGCTGCTTGCGATGAAAGAGACCAAGCCTAATATATGCATAACCACACGCTGGCAGACGGACGGCAGGGGACGTATGGGCAAGCATTTTTACAGCCCCAAGGGCACCGGCTTGTACTTTACGCTGATATACAGAAACGACACAAATATATATGACGCACTTATGATAACCCCCGCCGTGGCATGCGCAGTTGCAAGCGTGCTCGAGGAGGAATCGGGCAAGGAAATGGGCATAAAGTGGGTGAACGACATCTACTGCAACGGCAAAAAGGTGTGCGGCATACTCACCGAAAGCAGCATCGACTTTGAGAACGTAAAGCTCAACCACGCGATTATCGGCGTGGGAATAAACCTCACCAAACCCAAGCTCGGCTTTGTCGATGAAATAGAGGACATCGCAGGCGTGGTGTTTGATAAGCCGCTCAGCCCGACCAAGAAGAAGAAGCTGCTTGAGAAGCTGCTTTTGTCAATGGACAAGTATCTGAAGATGCTCTCAACATGCGAGTTTATGGATGAATACCGCCGCCGCTCGATACTTATCGGCAAGGAGGTTGTCGTTCAGAACGGCAGGGAAAAGTTTGAGGCCAAGGTTCTCGGCATAGACAACCGCGCGGGACTCGTCGTCGAGGCGAGCGGCGACTGCAAGGTCTTGCAGTCCGGCGAGGTCAGCATAAAAATGCCGAAGGCGACTAAAAAGACAAAGAGCACAAAAGCGTAACCACGCAGGACAGTACAGGCAGGACATGCGCGCCCGATACACTGCATGCACTGCAAACATGCACGGTAAGCCCGGCAAATTTTATACAGCAAGTTTTGCTCAGCAGGCATTATACATAAAGTTTTATACTCTTATGCGCCTGCGCCCTGTGTTACGGCACAATTTGTCGGCAGACATGGCGGCTGTGATGAAAACGGATACCCTGCGGTCAGGGTTATGGCGGCATGCATGCCCTATATATCCGCGCGCCGCCAGNNCACCCCGCCGCCGGCAATAGGCAGCCTAAACAACACTGAAAACAAAAAAACACCCCTCGGAAACCGGACATCATCATGCCGGCTGCTGAGGGGATTTTCATTATCATTATTTTTTAGCTTTCAGAATACAATTCTGTCAGAATACAATTCTGTCGGAAATGTAGCTCTCAAGCTCTGAAATCGGGATTCTGACCTGCTCCATGGAGTCTCTGTCTCTTACGGTGACGCATCCGTCCGTTTCGGAGTCGAAGTCATAGGTTATGCACCACGGCGTGCCGATTTCGTCCTCACGGCGATACCTCTTTCCGATAGATCCCGTCTCGTCAAAGTCCACCATGAACTTCTTTGAAAGGCTGTCGTAAACCTTGAGCGCGCCCTCGGACAGCTTCTTAGAAAGGGGCAGAACCGCAGCCTTGTAAGGCGCTACAACGGGATTTAGGTGCAGAACAACTCTTATGTCGTTCTTCTCGGCGTCCAAAACCTCCTCGTCGTATGCCTCGCACAAAAGCGCAAGCACCGTTCTGTCAAGTCCGTACGTGGACTCGATTATGAAGGGGATGTAGCGCTCGTTTGTCTCGGGGTCGAGGTACTCAAGCTTTGTGCCGCTGTATTCCTGGTGGCGTGTGAGGTCGAAGTTTGTGCGGTTGTGCGTGCCGTTTACCTCGCCCCATCCGAACGGGAACAAAAATTCTATGTCGCATGCCGCCTTGGCATAGTGCGCAAGCTTTTCGTGGTCGTGGAACCTAAGATGCTCGGCGGGTATTCCGAGATCCTGATAGTAGCGCATGCCGAACTCCTTGAAGTACTGATAAAGCTCGGTGTCGGTGCCCTCCTTGCAAAACGTCTGGAACTCCATCTGCTCAAACTCTATGGTGCGGAACGTGAAGTTGCCGGGGGTGATCTCGTTTCTGAACGCCTTGCCTATCTGTCCTATAGAGAAGGGGAGCTTTGCACGCATGCTGCGCTGAACGTTAAGAAAGTTTACATACTCGCCCTGCGCGTTCTCGGGTCTTAAATATATTATGCTCTTTGCGTCCTCCGTGACTCCGCGGTAGGTCTGGAACATCAGGTTGAACTCCCTTATTTCCGTGAAGTTGTGCTTTCCGCAGTGGGGGCAGGGGATTGAGTGGGCTTTTATAAACTCAAACATTTCCTGCTTGGTCATCTTGTCCGCATGCGCATTCGGGTCAAAGTTGTCTATGAGGGTGTCCGCCCTGTGACGCATTTTGCACTCCTTGCAGTCCAAAAGCGGGTCGGAAAAGCTTGCAACGTGTCCCGATGCCTCCCATACCCTCGGGTGCATGAGTATGTCCGCGTCAACCTCATAGCTGTTGCGGCGCTCCTGAATGAAGCGCTTGCGCCATGTGTCCTTGACGTTGTTTTTCATCCTTGCGCCCAAAGGGCCGTAGTCCCACGTGTTCGCAAGTCCGCCGTATATGTCGCTGCCGGGGAAGATAAATCCTCTGCCTTTGCAGAGCGCGACGATTTTATCCATAGTTTTGAGTGAATTGTCCATGGTCGATCTCCTGTACATTACATTTATTAAGCCCGCCGCACTGCGGCAGGTCGATTCAACGATTATTGTAATGCATATTCCTTTATAAGTCAAGTTAATCCGATGCTCACATCCGCAATAATTCGCTCAAACGCCGCGAGGGGTTTGGGATTATCCACAAATTTATTGCTTTAATGCAGTGAAAATTTTTGTTCTCGCATGGTTGACACCTGTATTTATATGAAGTATAATTGATGGTAGCTATTTTATTAGATTAACGGAGGAATCCAACATGAGAGTTTACAATTTCAGCGCAGGTCCGGCGATGATGCCGGAGCAGGTATTGAAAAGAGCGGCGGACGAGATGCTTGAGTACGGCGACAGCGGTCAGTCCGTAATGGAGATGTCCCACCGTTCAAAGGAATACCAGGCTATCATAGACAGCGTAGAGGCAAAGCTAAGACAGGTCATGAGCATTCCCGACAACTATAAGGTATTGTTCTTGCAGGGCGGAGCGTCAAGCCAGTTTGCAATGATCCCCCTTAATCTTATGAACCGCAACAACAAGGCGGACTTTGTCATCACGGGCCAGTGGGCTAACAAGGCGTATCAGGAGGCGTCAAGGTACGGCAAGTGCAACGTCGTGGCGTCCTCTAAGGACAAGACGTTTTCTTACATCCCCGAGCTTGACAAGTCCAAGTTTGATCCGGAGGCTGACTACTTCCACATATGCTATAACAACACCATCTACGGAACCCGCTTCAACGAGCTTCCCGACACCGGCGACGTCCCGCTGATAGCTGATATGTCGTCATGCATACTTTCCGAGCCGGTAGACGTTTCAAAGTTCGGACTCATCTATGCCGGAGCGCAGAAGAACATGGGACCCGCGGGTCTTACGGTTGTCATCATAAGAGAGGATCTTATAGGCAACGCAATGGATATCACCCCCACCATGTTCAACTATAAGATACATGCCGACAACGGATCCATGTACAACACTCCTCCGACATACGGCATATACATCTTAGGCCTTGTTCTGGACTGGATAATTGAAAAGGGCGGACTTGCCGAGATGGCTAAGCTCAACCGCAGGAAGGCGGAGCTTTTGTATAACTACCTCGACTCCTCCAAGCTCTTTAAGGCAACCGTTTCGGGCAAGGACAGATCTCTTATGAACGTTCCGTTCGTCACCGGCAGCGACGAGCTTGACGCCAAGTTTGTCTCTGAGGCTAAGAAGGAAGGACTCATCAACCTCAAGGGTCACCGCACCGTCGGCGGCATGAGGGCGTCCATTTACAACGCAATGCCTTGTGAGGGCGTTGAAAAGCTTGTTGAATTTATGAGAAAGTTTGAGGCTGAAAATGTATAATATACTTACTTTAAATAAGATCGCCGCTGTGGGCACCGATAACTTTGACCGCAGCCGCTATAACGTGTCGGACGCCGCAGAAAACCCCGATGCGATAATGGTTCGCTCCGCAAACATGCTCGACTATCAGTTCAACCCCGAGCTGATAGCAATAGCAAGAGCGGGCGCAGGAGTAAACAACATCCCGATAGACCGCTGCTCTGAGGCGGGAATATGCGTGTTCAACACCCCCGGAGCAAACGCCAACGCCGTAAAGGAGCTGGTTGTAGCGGGACTTTTGATGACTTCAAGAAAGATTGCCGCCGCAATCGACTGGGCTAAGACCTTAAAGGGCAAGGGCGACGAGGTTTCAAAGCTCGTCGAAAAAGGCAAGTCTCAGTTTGCCGGCCCCGAGATAATGGGCAAGACCTTAGGTATCGTCGGACTCGGCGCAATAGGCGTAAAGGTTGCGAATACCGCGCTTTCTTTGGGCATGAAGGTAGTGGGCTATGACCCGTTTTTGTCTGTAAATGCCGCACTCGGCATGAAGCCGGGCGTGACGGTTGTAAAGACGCTTGCCGAGCTTTACAGCGTGTCCGATTATATCACCCTGCACCTGCCCTATAACAGCGACACTAAGGATACGGTTTGCGCCGACAGCATTTCAAGGATGAAAAAGGGCGTGAGAATACTCAACTTTGCAAGAGGCGAGCTTGTAAACACCAAGGATATAATAGCGGCGCTTGCAAGCGGCGATGTCAGCGCATATATCACAGACTTCCCGAACGATGAGCTTATCGGCGTTGAGGGCGTGACGGCCATACCCCACCTCGGAGCATCCACTCCCGAATCGGAGGACAACTGCGCATGCATGGCAGCAAACGAGCTTATCGACTATATAGAGACCGGCAAGGTCATAAATTCCGTGAACCTTCCCAACTGCGAGCTTGCAAAGACGGCAGACCACCTTGTGTGCGTCATCCATAAGAACGTGCCCGCAATCATTGCGCAGGTCACATCTGCAATTTCAAAGGCAGGCGGAAATATCGAAGCCATAGCCAATAAGTCAAAGAAGGACTGGGCTTATACCATGCTCGACGTCACCGGCGAAGTCGTGGATACCACTAAAAAAGAAATACTTGCTATAGAGGGCGTAACCGGA
>DDJI01000081.1 GCA_002338885.1 Ruminococcus sp. UBA1828
TTCAAGCTTTTGCGTAGTCTCAAATGCGCTCAGGCTCAATCTTTGCAAGGTGTACGGCAAGCACGCAAAGGCGCCCGCAGAGATTCCCGCCGTATCCTGCGCCTGCGACGCATGCGAGATACAGAGCGGCGAAAAGTCTGTGACGCTAAAAATAAAGGGCATGATGTGTGAGCACTGCGAAAACACGATTAAAAAGGCCCTTGAGGCACTGCCGCAGGTTTCGGCGGCGTCTGCCGACTATAAAACCGGCGAGGCACATGTTATATTAAATGACGATGTTGATGAAAAGACTTTGAAGCAGTGCATAAAGGCTGAGGGCTATAAACTCAAAAGCATAAAAGAAAACAGCTGATATAATCGCTGCGGGCGTGATGCATCTGTTGATATTATAGCGTAATTTATTGATGTATTCTAATTCTTTGGGATAAGCGTATTGTAATCAGGCTCACCAATTGCTATAATTTAAAGCAATTAAATAGGAGGGGTTGATTATTATGAAGATAGTTAAAAAATCAATCTGTGCAGTTTTGGCAGCGGTAATGCTTGCCGGATGCGCAGGACCCAACTTAGAAGGAGGAGAGCAGATGGTCTCGAAGAATACAATTATCACTGATTATTCAATATCTGATGTAAAAATGACCGGCGATTATGCTGAAAACGCTTTTGAAAAGGAAATAGAGTATCTTTTGTCCTTAGATCCCGAAAAGCTTTTGTCAAACTTCAGAAAGAACGCGGGAATTGACACCGAGGGTGTAGAGCCGTATAACGGATGGGAAAATTCGCTCATAGGCGGACACACCATGGGTCATTATCTCACTGCACTTGCCCAAGCATGCGTAAACGGAGCCGTCTCTTCGTCAAACAAGAGCAAGCTTTACGAAAGACTCACCTACATCATAGATGAGCTTGCAAAGTGCCAGGTGAGCAGCGGATTTTTGTGGGGTTCAAACATACTCGATGTTCAAAACCGCGAGGCTCAGTTTGACAACGTGGAAAAAGGACTTTCAAACCTCTTTACCGAGGCGTGGGTGCCGTGGTACACCATGCATAAGATTTTTGAGGGACTTACCGAGACGTATGAGCTGACAGGTTACGAGCCTGCGCTTGAGATAGCCAAAAAGCTCGGAGACTGGGTCTATAACCGCGTCAGCGGATGGAGCGAGGAGACAAGAAACACCGTCTTGAGCATAGAGTACGGCGGAATGAACGACGCGCTTTATGACCTTTATAAGCTCACCGGCGAGGACAAGTATGCCGTAGCGGCGCATGCCTTTGATGAGGACAGCTTGTTTGAGCTTATTCGCACCGACGGCAAAAACGTGCTCAACAACAGACATGCAAACACCACCATTCCCAAGATCATAGGCGCACTCAAGAGATATGAGGTTCTTGACGGAAAAGAGGTCAACGGCGAGAAGGTTGATGCGTCAGAGTACCTTGAAACAGCGGAAATCTTCTGGCAGATGGTTGTTGACCATCACACATACGCCACCGGAGGTAACAGCGAATGGGAGCACTTCGGTGAGGATGACGTATTAAACCGCGAGAGAACAAACTGCAACTGCGAAACCTGTAACGTTTACAACATGCTCAAGCTCACAAAGGAGCTGTTCATGGTAACGGGCGATGTAAAGTATGCGGATTACTATGAAAACGCATTTATAAACCACATCCTCGCATCGCAAAACCCCGAGACCGGTATGACAACATACTTCCAGGCTATGGCTACAGGCTACTTCCGCACATTCAGCACCGCAACCGAAAGCTTCTGGTGCTGCACGGGAAGTGGAATGGAGAACTTCACAAAGCTGGGCGACGGAATGTACTTCTTCAAGGACAGCGACCTCTATGTGAACATGTACCTCGACTCCGAGCTGAGCGCCGAAAATTACGGCCTCACTCTGGTTCAGGAAAGCGACATTCCCATGAGCGACAAGACAAGCATAACATTAAAGCTCGATGACGATACAAAAATAGGCATGCTCTTCAGGATTCCTTACTGGGCACAGGGCGACCTCACAATAAGCGTAAACGGCGAAGAGGTTGAGTACACCGTTGAAAACGGCTATGCAAGGGTAGAGCGCACATGGAGCAACTCGGACAAGATAGACGTCACTATTCCTTTGGGACTTGCTGCTTACAACCTTCAGGACGGCATAAACACCGTGTGCTTCAAGTATGGTCCGGTGCTCCTTGCTGCAAAGCTTGGCGACGAGAACATGACTACGACATACACCGGAATGAGCGTTATAATACCTGAAACGACCACAGTCGAGGATGACACGCTTGTTTTAAATGACGGCATAACCCCCAAGCAGGTAAAGGACAATCCGAGCGAATACTTCACAAATAACGGCAATCTCAGCTTTACATTCACTGCTAACGATGAGGAGCTTGAGTTCGTTCCGTACATCTCTCTTTACAACACTCGCTACGGAATCTATTGGAAGATTGCAGAGGCAGAGTAACAAAGATAACATCTAAACTTATATTAAAGAGCGTGGCGGCGTGACATAAGTTTTGTCATGCCGCCTTTTGCACTATGTAATTAACATTTATCTGCTATTAAGAAAACTTAATGAGTTTGAGATTGTATCTTAATATTTTATCTGATAAAATATCAACCAGAAAACAAGGAGGAGATACCGATGTACAACATACTTTTGTGCGACGATGAGAAGGATATAGTGTCGGCGCTGAAAATATACCTTACAAACCCCGACTATAAGTTTTTTGAGGCATATACCGGACGCCAGGCGCTCGATATACTCAGGTCGGAGCATGTAGATCTTGTTCTGATGGACATAATGATGCCGGAGCTTGACGGCATAAACGCTTTGTCGAAAATACGCGAGTTTTCAAACGTCCCTGTGATTTTTCTGACCGCCAAGTCGGAGTATACCGATAAGGTTCTCGGCTTAAATCTCGGCGCGGACGACTACGTTACAAAGCCGTTCAACCCCGTTGAGCTTATCGCAAGGGTGAAGTCTCAGCTAAGAAGATACACAATGCTCGGAAGTGCGCCCAAGCACGTTGACACCATCAGAATTGACGGAATAGAGCTGATGTGCGATACCAAAAAAGTCACCGTTGACGGTGAGCCGGTCAACCTGACGNNCTGACGCCAAAGGAGTATGAAATACTCAAGTTTCTTATGATGAACCCGGGCGTTTGCTTTACGCCGAGCGAAATATACCGCAAGGTATGGGGCGAAGTCCCGATAGGCGTAGATAACGCAATAGCGGTTCACATCAGGCATATACGCGAGAAGATAGAGATAGACCCTGCGTCGCCGAGATATTTAAAGGTTGCGTGGGGCAGAGGATATAAGTTTGAAAAATCTGTATCAGAATAGGGTGATTTAACACTATGAACGGCGTGAAGGGAAGGCTCTGGCTTAAACTTACTGCACTGCTTATCGCNNGCAGTTGCTGTGGCAATAATGCTTGAAAACAACGTGTTCTTTGACGGCGGTCAAAGCCTTGAGGAAAACGTGTCTCAGTCATGCATAGGCAACAAAATGGAGGATGTCGTTTTTGATGTCGGGCTGTTTGAGCCGTATGGAGACGTCGAGGACGAAGGATCGGAAGACATATATTTAGACGAAGCCGAAGATCAGGGCAACGAGTCGGAGGGTTATGTCACCGACACGACAAGCGCATTGGTAGGCGATGAGTACTATCCTGATTATTCCTCTGCGCTCACTGCCGAGGAAATCGGAATTGAGCCGCTTACCTCAAAGGACATAAGCAGTCTTGCAAGCCGACTTGATCTTGACTACAGCAAAATAGTTTCCAACCTGTCAATACAGATATACAACTCTGCCGGCGACGTGATTTACAAACTCAAA
>DDJI01000097.1 GCA_002338885.1 Ruminococcus sp. UBA1828
CCGATATGCAGCAGCTTGACGCTTCTGTTCTCCGGGAGTTTGTGGAGAAAATTTATATCTCCGAGGTCTATACGCCGGACGAGAACGAGCCGCGCATCAAGGTCAGAGAAATCGAGATTGTCTACAACTTCATTGGTGCATTTGATTTTGAGGAAGCAAGGGAGCAATCCCAAGCAGCCCAAAAAGAAAAGAAAACCGGCGTAGCCTAAACTACGCCGATTCTCTCACATAAATGTTTTCTTACGTCACCGCCCCTAATGCGCGCGGTTTGTTTTTTCGGCGGCGGAGTTTTTCGGCGGACGAAAACGCTCATTTTTGCGCAGAAGTTTTTGAAAAATCGCGCGTCAAAGCTTTTTCGGTACGCATTTTTGTACTGTTATGCATCGGCGTGAATAGGCTACCTTGAGGTTAGGAACTTTATCGCCCTCTCTATGGAATCTCTTGAGTTTCCCCAGTCCGCATCGGCGCCGGAATTTCTGTAATCAAACATGTTGCAAAAATGCGTTACGTCCTCATAAAGGGTCTTTGAATACTCCGATGCAAGCTTTAAGCATGCATCCTCAAAGTCCGGTCTTGTCCTTTTGTCCATGTTCTCCTCCGCCTCGCGGCACAAAAGCTCGCAGTGCGGCAGGCACAAGTACTCCTGCTCGGCAAACAGCGCCCTGAAATCGCGCGAGTTTTGATACATGTCAAACACGGTCGTCAAAAGCCTTTGCATCGCCCACTCCACCTTTGAGCAGACAAAGCAGGACTCGGTTTGCTTTAAAAGCGACTTTTGCTTTTTGGCGCGAGGCTCTAAAATGCTCCTTTTGGCAAGGGCGTCGCGGTTGAGAGTTTCTATATGCGTCTGAAGCATCAGCGCTAAGGACAGGCGGTTTTTCTGCTTGAGCATCTGAGAAAAATGCGTGTAGCAAAAGCCGAGCTTGTTTGTCTCAATCCTCACGTCCGGCTCCATCATCGCCGCGCCCATTATGTACTCTACGGTTCTCTTTTCGAGGATGTCCCTCATCCGGCAGACAGGGCAGCCCTCCTTCGGCTCGAAAATTTCGTTTATGGGTATTGTAAGAATACTTTCTCTCATAAAGCACACCTTTCTTTCATTGATTTATCTATTGAAAAAGCACTTCAATATAAGTATAATTGCTTAGTAAAAGGATTACAAGCAAAATAACGCACGACCTATGAAAAACGGGTGATATTTTTGAGATACGAAGTCGATGGAAAAGACATTATTTTGTATGAGAGGGACCTTGACCTCGACCAGACGCTTGACTGCGGTCAGGCTTTTCGGTGGTACAGGGAAAACGGGATCTACCGCGGATACTGTGTTGACACGCCGCTTGAAATATCGGGCGCAGACGGCGTGTTCAGGCTAAAGGACACGTCCGAGCGGGAGTTTTCGGAGGTGTGGAAGGACTACTTTGACCTTGACACCGACTACTCGCAGATTAAGGCTAAATATTCAAGCGACGAAACCCTCCGCGCAGCGTGCGAGTTCTCAAGCGGCATACGCCTTTTGCGCCAGGACGCATGGGAGGCTTTGGTGTCGTATATTTTCTCGCAGCACAACAACATCCCGCGAATCAAAGGCATAATAGAGCGGCTTGTCACGCATTACGGGCATTTTCCGAACGCCGAGGAGCTTGCCGCCGAGACATGCGAGAGCCTCGGGTATCTTCGCTGCGGATTTCGGGCAAGATACGTAATAGACGCGGCAAAAAAGGTGGCGTCGGGTGAAGTATCCCTTGAGCGCTGCCGCAGTCTTGACTACGAGGACGCAAAGGCGGAGCTTATGAAGATAACCGGCGTCGGCCCTAAGGTTGCGGACTGCGTCTTGCTGTACGGGATGAATTTCACCGAGGCGTTTCCGATAGACGTTTGGATGCGCAGGGTGATGAGCACGTTTTACCCGAACGGTCTGCCTGAGTGCACAAAGGGCACTCAGGGAATAGCCCAGCTTTATCTGTTCAACTACATACGCCATCTTGAGCAAAGCCGTGAGGATTCATGCGCCGCCCAAAAGTAAGCCTAAGGGACGCATGAGCCGTAAAACACGTGCCGTAAAAGAGCTGAAAGGAGTCGGTAATTAAGCATGACCGAGAGCACAAACATAAAAGCCGCAGGAATAATAGCCGAGTACAACCCTTTTCACTCCGGGCATGCATACCAGATAGCAAAGACCCGTGAGGCGGGATACACGCACATAGTCGTCGTGATGAGCGCAAACGTTGTACAGCGGGGAGACATAGCCATACTTGACGCGCACACGAGGGCGAGAGCCGCAATAGCCGGCGGGGCAAATCTTGTGATGGAGCTTCCCGCGCCGTGGAGCTGTTCAAGCGCGCCCGACTTTGCAAGGGCGGGAGTGAGCATATTAAAAAGGCTCGGCGTGGTGAGCGCGATATCGTTCGGCTCGGAATGCGGAGACCTTCAAAAGCTCAAAGCCTGCGCCGATGCGGTTGAAAACATAGATTACTCCATGCTGCGCCGGCTTATGGCGAGCGGCATGACATACCCGCAGGCGATAGAGCGCCTGACCGATAACAAGCTCCTGTCCGGAGCGAACGACACCCTTGCGGTGGAGTACATCCGTGCCGCAAAGGGCAGCGGGCTTTCGGCGATAGCGATAAAGCGAACCGTGCGGCATGACAGCCCGATTTCCGAGGGATGCGAGCACATAAGCGCAAGCGCGCTCAGGGAGCTTATGCGCGGCGGAAACGAGGGAGCGCGCTTAGGATACGGCTTTGACGCGGGCGAAGTGGCATCGATAGAAAACGCCGCAGGCGAGATACTTTTCAAGCTTGCGGGGATGAGCGAGCAGGAGCTTATGCGTGCGCCGTACATGTCGGACGGCGTGGCTCAAAGGATATGCCGTGCGGCGGGGAGGGCGGCAAGCTTAACGGAGCTTTATGACGAGGTGAAAACCCGCCACATCACCCATGCGAGGGTGAGAAGAGCTGTTCTTTTGGCTGCTCTCGGAGTCACGTCGGATGAAATGGCTGCCGCGCCGCCCTATGCGAGGATTTTGGCTGCCGACGCAAAGGGCGCACAGCTTTTGGCCGCATGCAAGGATGGCGCCGGCATCCCCTTTTCAAGCTCTTTGGCAAAGCTTGCGATAGCGTCGCCGCAGGCTAAAAGAACCGCTTTTTTGTGCGAGTACTCGTCGTGGCTGCGCGACTCCGCCTCAAAAAAGGGCCTGGCGGGAAGAGTGCCGCAGGCGTCAAGAAAGTTTGAGCTGACAAAAATCTGAACGGCGACCGCGCATGAGCGGGCTGCGGCTTGTTATTTTGGGGTAAAGAGCGCGGCGGGCATGTTAAATCCTCAAATTCGTATTGATTTTTATATAGGTTTATAGTATAATTTAGGGTGTTTTTTATTTCTGAAATAAAGAGAGGAATATGAAAAGATGAATTTAGTTTTGGTTGTCAACGCGGGAAGCTCTTCTTTGAAATATCAGCTTCTGAACATGGATGATGAGTCGGTGCTTGCAAAGGGAAACTGCGACCGCATAGGCATCGGAGGACATGTGTCTCACAAAATCCCCTCCACGGGATACGACTATGAGGCGGACTGCGACTTCCCCACCCACACAGAGGCTTTTGAAAAGCTCGTAGAGGTTCTCACCACCGGCGACGGAAAGGTCATAGACTCCATGTCCGAAATTTCCGCCGTAGGACACAGAATAGTTCAGGGCGCAGAGGTGTTTGACAAGGCGTGCCTTGTCACAGACGAGGTCATAGATGAAATCGACGGCCTTTCGGAGCTTGCGCCGGTTCACAACCACCCTCATGCACTTGCTCTTCGCGCCTGCACAAAGGTTCTTCCCAAGGGCACTCCGCAGGTGGTTGTTTTTGATACCGCCTTCCACCAGACCATGCCGCCGAAAGCGTATCTGTTCGGACTCCCCTATGAGGATTACGCCGAGTACCATGTGAGAAAGTACGGCTTCCACGGCACGTCTCACCGCTTTGTTTCGCACTGCTTAGCCGATGCGATGGGCAAGGACATAAAGGACTTGAAGATAGTTTCCTGCCACTTAGGAAACGGCTCTTCGATAACCGCTGTCGACGGCGGAAAGTCGATTGACACATCGATGGGCTTTACACCTCTTGACGGAGTTATCATGGGCACACGCTGCGGCGCTGTAGACCCCTCCGCCGTGACGTTTGTAATGGCTAAGCACGGCTTTGACTCACACCAGATGAGCGAGTACATGAACAAGAAGTCCGGATTTTTGGGACTTTCGGGAGTCGGTTCGGACAACCGCGACGTATGCGCGGCGGCTGAGCAGGGCAACGCAAGGGCCAGGCTCACAACCGAAATTTTGCAGTATCAAATAAAGAAATACATAGGCTCATACGCTGCCGCCATGAACGGACTCGACGCAGTTTTGTTCACCGGAGGCATAGGCGAAAACTCATGGGAGACAAGACAGGGCGTATGCCGTGACATGAGCTATTTCGGAATCGAGATTGACGAGGAGCTGAACAAGACTATTAAAGGCAAGCTCGCCAAGATATCCACGCCCGCTTCAAAGGTTGAGGTATGGGTTGTGCCCACAAACGAAGAGCTTTTGATAGCCCGTGACACGCTTGCGGTCATCGCCGAAAGCAAAAAGTAATCATACATGCCATCATACACGCTTATGGCGTGTTCGCTCGGCGAGCCGCTGCTGCGCCAATCGAAAATATCGGGCATACTCGGTTTTTTTGTTGACAATCCCGAGTATGCGTTCGCCCTGTACATAGCGGCGATGTCCTTAGCGGCGTTTGCAATGTACGGCATCGACAAGCTGAGGGCGATAAAGGGCCGGCGCAGAATACGTGAGCGCACGCTTTTGACTGTTTCCGCGCTCGGCGGAGCTTTGGGAGGGCTTATTGCGATGCAGCTTTTTCGGCACAAGACCCTTCATGCAAAGTTTTACGCGGTGAACGACGTGGCGCTGGCTGCGCATGCGGCGATATTTATCTTGACGGCAAATCTCGGAGGGTAAAACTATGAACACAGGCGGCGCAAGCGGCACAAGCGGCGCAAACAAGTCAGGCGGCAAAAACGCCAAAAAAGGCAAAATCACATGCTGCGAGGCATGCGCAAACTACGTATACGACGAGGATTACGACTGCTACAGCTGCATGGTGAACCTTGACGAGGACGAGATGGCAAGGTTTTTGTCCGGCGCAAACTTTGAATGTTCATACTATCAGCCGGACGACGAATACAGGATTGTAAGAAAGCAAAACTAAAGGCTTTCGGTAAGGAGACGTGCAATGTCGGGCAAATACGAATTTGATGCGCAAAAAGCCGCAAACGCATGCATAGAGTGGATACGCGAGTGGTTTGATAAAAACGGCGCGGGATGCAATGCCGTAATAGGCATATCGGGCGGAAAGGACAGCTCAACCGTTGCAGCTCTTTGCGTGGGGGCGCTCGGAAAGGACAGAGTGGTTGGCGTGCTTATGCCGCAGGGCGAGCAGTTTGACATAGACTACTCATATGAGCTTTGCGAGCTTCTCGGCATTAAGCATTACGTGGTGAATGTCGGCGAGGCGGTTGACGCAGTAAAGCGCGCGATACCGCTTGAGCTTTCAATCCAGGCGGCGACAAACATTCCGCCGAGGGTGAGAATGACGGTGCTTTACGCCGTCAGCCAGTGCGTAAACGGCAGAGTTGCCAACACATGCAACCTGTCCGAGGACTGGGTGGGATACTCCACCCGCTACGGAGACGCTGCCGGCGACTTCGGAGCAATATCACACTTCACCGTTCAGGAGGTAAAGGCGATAGCGAGGTACTTGGGACTTCCCGAAAAGTTTGTCGAAAAGCCGCCGATAGACGGCCTTTGCGGCAAGACGGATGAGGACAACCTGGGCTTTACCTATGCCGAGCTTGACAGCTATATACGCGAGGGCATAGAGCCGCCGCAGGCGACCAAAGAAAAAATAGACCGCCTGCACCGCATAAACGAGTTTAAGCTTAGGTACTTTGACACATTTAAATATAACGGCTGAAACTAAAATACCCCCGACATTGAGTCGAGGGTATTTTTATGCTTTATGCGGCTTCAAATTGTTTTTTACTCGGACATCTTTTTTGATTTTTCGATGCAGGCGTCGATTGCGCTGTCTACAATCTGATAAAGCCCGCTCTGCTCGAACACATTCACGGCTTCTATCGTTGTTCCGCCGGGTGAGCATACGTTTATTTTAAGCTGCTCGGGCGACTCGTCGCTCTCAAGAACCATCTTTGCGGCGCCCAAAACCGTCTGCGCCGAAAAAAGCTTTGCCTGCTCTTCGCTCATGCCGTGTCTGACGGCGGACTTTGCCATTGCATCTATGAACATAAACGCGTATGCAGGTCCCGAGCCGCTTATTCCGGTGACGGTGTCCATCATGCTCTCGTCTGTCTGCACCGCCCTGCCAAAGCAGGAGAATATTTTTATCACGCTCGAAACGTCGTCCGAGCTGACGCTTTCAGCGGCGCACACTCCGCTCATTCCGCAGCCGACAAGCGCAGGCGTATTAGGCATCACCCTTACGACCTTTCTGCCGCCGCCAAGCGCTTCATCTATTGCGCTTATCTTCTTTCCGGCAAGTATCGACACTATCACCGCGTCGGCGGGGATGCTGTCTTTTACCTGTTCGGCGGTTTGTGCAAACGCATTCGGCTTTACCGCAAAGATAACCGTCTTTGCTCCCGCAACCGCGGCAGCCGCATCATCGCTGACCTTTACTCCGAGTTTTTTTGCCCTTTCAAGGCAAACTGCGCTCTTATCCGCGACAAACACGCTTTGCGGCGGGTAAAGTCCCGCGTCAAGCATGCCCTTTAATATTGCGTATCCCATGTTTCCCGCACCTATGAGCGCCACCTGTGCTCCACTTATTTTTGTATCAGACATATGCTGCAAGCCCCGCTTTCACATTAAAAATATTGTCTTTTACATTTTACCACGCCGCGCCGAAAAAATAAAGATGGAATTATCTCTATAATATTATTGACAAGCCCTCTGCACCTTTAGTAAAATGAACTTGACGGCTATTATACAGCGCCGAAAATATGACATGAAGGGACTGCTTTTATGGAGATCTACAAGGATACATCAAAATCATGCGAAGAAAGAGCGATTGATCTTGTTTCGCGTATGACGCTTCTTGAGCGCTGCGAACAGCTCAAGTATGACGCGCCGGCAATCGAGAGGCTCGGCGTTCCCGCATACAACTGGTGGAACGAGGGACTTCACGGCGTAGCCCGCGGCGGAGTTTCTACAATGTTCCCGCAGGCGATAGGCATGGCGGCGTCTTTTGACACACAGCTTATAAGGGAAATTGCAACTATCATATCAATTGAAGCAAGGGCAAAGTACAACGAGTACTCTAAGCTCGGAGACAGAGACATATACAAGGGTCTTACCCTTTGGTCTCCGAACATAAACATTTTCAGAGACCCCCGCTGGGGAAGAGGTCATGAGACATACGGCGAGGATCCCTACTTAACCTCAAGGCTCGGATGCGCGTTTGTAGAGGGACTTCAGGGCGAGGGCAAGACCATGCGTGCAGCAGCCTGTGCAAAGCACTTTGCCGTTCACTCCGGTCCGGAGGCTATACGCCATGAATTTAACGCAACCGCTGACGCTAAGGATCTTGAGGAGACATACCTGCCCGCGTTTGAGGCGCTGGTCAAGGAGGCGCATGTTGAATCTGTGATGGGCGCATACAACCGCACAAACGGCGAGCCGTGCTGCGGAAGCGAATACCTCAGCTCAAAGCTCAAAGAGTGGGGCTTTGACGGATACTTCGTCTCCGACTGCTGGGCAATAGCGGACTTCCACATGCACCACCATGTAACCGCAACCGCAACCGAATCCGTGGCGCTTGCGCTCAAAAACGGGTGCGACCTCAACTGCGGAAACACATACCTTCACGTTTACAAGGCATATGAAGAAGGCCTCGTGACAGAAGAGGAGATAACCAACGCCTGCGTGCACCTGTTCCGCACAAGGATGAGGCTCGGCATGTTTGACAAGACGGAGTACGACGACTTAGGATACATGGACGTCGAGACAAAGGAGCACCTCGCTGTAAGCCGCAAGGCGGCGGAAACTGCATGCGTACTCCTCAAGAACGACGGCATACTCCCCCTCGACCGCTCAAAGATAAACACCATCGGAGTTATAGGCCCCAACGCGCAAAACATCGGTGCGCTGAGAGGAAACTACTACGGCACCGCGTCGAGGTACGAGACAATACTCATGGGCATTCAGGACGAGTTTGAAGGAAGAGTTTTGTTCTCTGAGGGCGCGCACATCGTCAACGACAAGTGCGAAGGACTTGCGCTGCCGGGCGACAGAATCGCCGAGGCAAAGGCTGTGGCTGCTCATTCCGACGTTGTTATTTTGTGCTTGGGACTTGACGAGGGTCTTGAGGGCGAAGAGGGCGACCAGAGCAACGAATACGGTTCGGGCGACAAGAGAAGTCTTTTGCTGCCCAAGTCTCAGCAGCTGCTTTTGAAGGCTGTTTTGGACGTGGGCAAGCCCACAATAGTCGTTTTGGCAAGCGGCTCATCCCTGAACATTGACACCGACCGTGAGAACGCGCTCATTCAGGCGTTCTACCCCGGTTCAGAGGGCGGAAAGGCGATTGCGGACATAATATTCGGCAACGTATCGCCCTCCGGAAAGCTCCCCGTGACATTCTACAAGGGCGTGGAGGACATGCCGGAGTTCACCGACTACTGCATGCGCGAGCGCACATACCGCTACGACGATTACTCAAAGGACAACATCCTCTATCCGTTCGGCTTCGGTCTGACATACTCCGACATAAGAGTTGAAAGCGCAGAAGCCGAAATCGACGACGACATGATAAAGGCAAGTGTCACGCTTTCAAACAGCGGCATGAGCGGTCAGGATGCGCTTGAGGTTTACTTTAGGTCCGAATCCCCCGACGCCGTGAGAAACTACGCTCTTTGCGCGTTCACAAAGGTTCACCTTGAAAAGGGCGAGAAAAAGACGATAAGCATGCATTTCCCGCTCAAAAACATCACCGTTGTCGGCGACGACGGAATAAGATACCTCGACAAGGAGGCAAAGACTACGCTGTACTTCGGAACATCTCTTCCCGACAGCCTCAGCTGCAAGCTCACCGGAAAGACCCCGACAGCGGTTGAGCTGCATTTTTAAAATCTCATACATCCCGAAAGGAGCATAATCATGAGTGAAATAAACATTATCAAAGGGACAAACCCCGTCACAAAGGGCGACTTTCCCGACCCCGACGTGATAAGAGTCGGCGACACATACTACATCTGCTCTACGACGATGTATTTCATGCCGGGCGGGGCGATGCTCCGCTCCTACGACCTGATAAACTGGGAGTTCTGCTCGCACATATATGATACGCTTGAGGACACGCCCAGAGAAAACCTCGACGGCGAACAAAACGCATACGGCTGCGGAATGTGGGCGCCCTGCCTGAGGTATCACAACGGCAAGTTTTACGTGTTCTTCATCGCAAACGACACCGGAAGAACATACTGCTTTACCTCCGACAAAGCCGAAGGCCCGTGGGAAAAGCATTACGTAGAGGGATTTTATCACGACTGTTCGGTTTTGTTTGACGACGACGGAAGGGTATACATAATATACGGCAACCGCAAAATATATCTGACCGAGCTTAAACCCGATTTGAGCGGTCCCAAGGAGGGCGGCGTGAACAAGCTGATAATAAGCGACCCCGAAGGCCCGTTCTTAGGATACGAGGGCGCGCATCTGTACAAGATAAACGGCAAGTACTATGCGTTCTTCATCCACACCAGTCCGGAAAAGTGGATAAGAATAGAGGCTGCATTCATGGCGGACAACATAGAAGGCCCGTGGGTGGGCAAGGACGTGATAAGCTACTATCTTGAGGACACGACCGGCGTAGCTCAGGGCGGCATAGTAGACACCCCCGACGGAAAGTGGTACGGCGTGATATTCGGCGACAGAGGAGCTGTGGGTAGAATACCTAACATAGTCCCCATGCACTTTGATGAAACCGGCTTCCCCGTTTTCGACACGCCCACGGTGGACATTGAAACCACATCCACAAGGCCGGAATACGTCTATGACAAGCTCTTTAAGTCGGACGATTTTAACTATTCTGCCGGCGCGGACGGAAAGATAAAGCTCGACGATGTTTGGGAGTTCAACCACAACCCCAAGCCCGACTACTGGACGGCGGGAGACGGAAAGTTTACCCTCACTACCGAAAAGATCGCCTCGACGGTTGAGTTTGCAAGAAACACCCTGACGCAGCGCTCAAAGTACCCCGAAACGGACGCTCGGGTCAGCCTTGACGCATCAAAGCTAAACGACGGCGACGTGATGGGACTTGTAATGCTGCAATACCGCTACGGAATAATAGGAATAACCAAGGAGTGCGGAAAGTACTATCTTGTTATGCGCTCAAGGACGGGAGAGGGCGAAAACCCCGACACCGAATCGGAGTATGCGCGCATCCCCCTTTCGTCGCCTGAGGCGACAGTCAGGGTGCGTGCCGAGTTCAGCCTCGGTTCGAGCGAAGAGAGATTTTACTACCTCGACGGCGGCGAGTGGAAGGAGTTCGGCATACCCGTGCACCCGACGTTTGACTTAAAGCACTTCGTCGGATGCAGAGTCGGGCTGTTTGCATACTCGACCGAAAAAGTCGGCGGAAGCGCAAGCTTTTCTCACTTTGTGTACGAATAAATTCAGGCGAGCCGGCATGCGCAAACATTGCAAGTTGTAAAAGGCACATGATACAAAAAGGAGTCGATTTTACGTCGGCTCTTTTTTGTGCAATCTTTTCTGAAAATTATGCGTTTTCATCTTGAATGTTGTCATAATTGCTGATATACTTAAATTAATATACAATACCAAAGGCGGTGGAACATTGACTATACTTCATCTCAAATACGCTTGTGAAACAGCAAGAGTAGGATCTTTAAATAAGGCCGCAGCAAACCTTTTTATCAGTCAGCCCAGCCTCAGCCGTGCGATAAAGGAACTTGAGGCGGAACTTGGAACAACTATCTTCGACAGAACGCACAAAGGCATGGTTTTGACGCCTGAAGGCGAGATGTTTTTGGAGTATGCGGAGAGAATACTGTCCCAGATAGACGACCTTGAATCCATGTATAAAAACAACGCCGCCGTAACTCAAAAATTCGCAGTGTGCGCCCCGCGTTCGGCATACATTTCCGAAGCTTTTTCAAGGTTTCTCTCCTCCTCTGCAAAGCACACAGAGCATAGTGCCAAAGCTGTTCCGGAAAAGATGTTTTTCAGGGAAACGAGTACCCTGAGCGCCATAAAGTACATACTCGACTCGGAGTGCAGCATAGGAATAATTCGGTGCGAGCAGGCGACGGACAAGTATGTAAAGGAGTTTTTGGACAGCAGGAATTTAGAGTGGAAGACGATTGCGGAGTTTCGCAGCGTGCTGCTTATAAGCAGCAAAAGCAGCATCGCGGACGTTGACGACGCGCAGATAACCGAGCAAATGCTGTCCGACTATGCGCAGCTTGCCTTGGGCGACGACATAGAGCCGCAAAGCTCCTCCGCCCCGGGCATACACGCGCCGATAACCGTTTCAACCGCAGAAAACGTGAAGAGAAGAATATACATTTACGACCGCGCATCTGCACCCGGAATACTTTCAAACGCAAAAACCTATACGCTGAGCGAACCCCTTCCGGAGGATATGCTCGATACGCTGGAACTGGTGCAGAAAGACGTGCCGAATCTTTGCTGCGGGTTCAGGGATTTTTTGATACATAAAAAGGACTATCGCCTGTCAAATCTCGATAAAATGTTTATAACAGAGCTTGCCCGCGCAAAGCGTAAGCACTTCAAAGCGAGCAGCTTTAACGGTCGAAATTTCTTCATTGAGTATTAGCTACCTGATTTATCGATAAAAATATTACTTATACGCTTACAAAGCAATTTACAAACCGCAATAATTGTGTTATCCTATGGATAGATACAAAGGCTGCTTAGGACAGCCCGATTCCTTCGTGCCGAAAAAGGAGTGGATCATTTGAGCGCGCACAATATACCAAAGCCTACTTTAGGCAGGCTTCCCACTTATCTTAATTATCTCAGGACCATCGCCCCCGAGACAAAAACCATATCCGCAACCGCCATAGCCAAAGCACTCGGTTTAGGGGAGGTTCAGGTCAGAAAGGACTTGGGCGCGGTCAGCGGCGAGGGCAGGCCGAGAGTAGGATATGTCACCGGCGAGCTTATTGCAAGCCTTGAAGAACAGCTCGGAACCAACGCCAAATGCAAAGCCGTGATAGTGGGAGCGGGAAAGCTCGGACGCGCGCTTTTGGATTATGAGGGCTTTTCAGATTACGGCATAGAGATTGCCGCGGCGTTTGACATAAACGCGGACATGTGGCAGTCCTCGCAAAGCGGAAAGCACATTTACGGAATGGATAGTTTTCCTGGATTTTGTCAGGTGCAGGATGTAAAGATAGGCATAATAACTGTGCCGAAGGAAGCGGCGCAGGAGGTTTGCGATTTGATGGTGAAAAACAACATATCGGCGATATGGAGCTTTGCTCCGACGTCGCTGCACGTGCCGCAGGGCGTAGTGCTTCAGGAGGAAAACTTAGCGCTTTCGCTCGCGCATTTATACAAGCAGATTTAGCCGCAGCATGCGCGGCATGAAATACAAAACAAGCTTAGCAAGGAGGCAGAAAAATGAATCTTGACAGAGTTATTGCGGTGAGAACATCAAAGACGGTGTACCGAGACGGCGACCTGTGCATAAAGCTCTTTGATTCGGAGTATTCAAAGGGTGACATCCTAAATGAGGCCTTAAACCAGGCAAGAGTTGAGGAAACGGGTCTTAACATCCCAAAGGTTGTCGAGGTGGCAAAGATAAACGGCAAGTGGGCGATTGTGTCGGAGTACATAAAGGGAAAGACGCTTGCAAGGATTATGCAGGAGGACCCCGACAGCAAGGACAGGTATCTTGACAAGTTTGTGGACATACAGCTTGAGGTTTTGTCCAAGTCCTGCCCGCTTTTAAGCAAGCTCAAGGACAAGATGAGCACGAAAATAAGCAAAGCCGACCTTGACGCCACGACAAGATACGACCTTCGGACGAGGCTCGAGGGCATGCCTAAGCACAACAAGCTGTGCCACGGAGACTTCAACCCCTCAAACATAATAATCACCGACGACGGAACGCCCTACATAATTGACTGGGCGCACGCCACTCAGGGCAACGCCTCAGCAGACGCGGCGAGGACATACCTTTTGTTCTGCCTTGCAGGGGACAACGAAACCGCAAAGAAGTATTTAGACCTCTTCTGCGAAAAGAGCAACACCGCAAAGCAGTACGTTCAAAAGTGGATGCCGATTGTGGCGGCCTCTCAGTCGGTAAAGGGCAACGCGCACGAGCGCGAGCTTTTGCTCTCGTGGGTTGACGTTGTCGATTACGAGTAAGATAATTTTAATCTAAGGACAAAATGCAGATAATCGTGCGGGCGCAGACGCACCGCAAAATCAGGTGAAAGGATAAGACTATGAAAGTTACAGTATGTATCGGCAGCTCTTGCCATCTAAAAGGCTCGCGTCAGGTAGTAGAACAGCTTCAGGAGCTGATTGCCAAGCACAACCTCAAGGATGAGGTGGAACTCGGAGGAACCTTCTGCATGGGACAGTGCAGCAAGGGCGTGTGCGTCACGGTTGACGACAACTTCTTCTCGGTCAGCCCCGAAACAGTCGGCGACTTCTTCGATAAGGAAATACTTGCAAAGGTGGGTTAAACCATGATCGTGCAGATATGTGTCGGCAGCTCTTGCCACATAAAAGGCTCTCAGCAGATAATAGAGCTGCTTCAAAAAGCCATTGCGGAAAACGGTCTTGAAAACGACATCACACTTGCGGGAAGCTTTTGCACCGGACGCTGCAACCGCTACGGAGTTACGATAACGGTTGACGACGACATTTATCCCGGTATTACGCCGGAGAACTTCAACGAGTTTTTCCGCGACAAAATATTAAATCCCATAAGAGCAACAGGAGTATGAATTTATGGCCAAATGCTTGACACTTAAAAAATCCAACTGTAAAAACTGCTACAAATGCATCCGCCACTGTCCGGTGAAGTCGATACGTTTCTCGGGAAACCAGGCTCACATAATAGACGACGAATGCATACTTTGCGGACAGTGCTTTGTCGTATGCCCGCAAAACGCCAAAGAGATAGTAGATGAGACGGAAAAGGTCAAGGTTCTTTTGCAGAGCGGCGACCCGGTTATAGTGAGCCTTGCGCCGTCGTTTGTCGCAAATTACAACGTCGGCATAGCTGCGATGAGACAGGCGCTCAAAAAGCTCGGCTTTTACGACGTAGAGGAAACCGCCATCGGCGCATCGATAGTAAAGACGGAGTATGAAAGGCTTATAAATGAGGGCAACAGGGATGTAATCATAAGCTCCTGCTGCCACTCGGTAAACCTCTTGATACAAAAGTACTTCCCGAACGAGCTTATCTACCTTGCGGACGTTTTGTCACCCATGCAGGCGCACTGCGTCGATATCAAAAAGCGCAGTCCGCGTGCAAAGACCGTGTTTATCGGCCCGTGCGTAGCCAAGAAGGACGAGGCGCAAAGATACGAGGGAATAGTTGACGCCGTTTTGACATTTGAGGAGCTTACAAACTGGCTAAACGACGCCGGAATCGAAATCCCCCATGAGATGGATCACGACGAAAACAGCCGTGCAAGGTTCTTCCCCACTGTCGGCGGAATACTAAAGACCATGGAGCAGGAAAACACCGGCTATACATACATGGTTGTGGACGGAGTCGAGAGCTGCATACGTGCGCTTCGGGACATAGAAAACGGACAGATTCACAAGTGCTTTATAGAAATGTCCTCCTGCGTGGGCAGCTGCATAGGCGGACCGGTCATGGAGAAGTACCACCGCTCCCCCGTCAAGGACTACATGGCAATTGCGGACTTTGCCGGCAAGAAGGACTTCGAGATAGACGACCATGACCCGCTCGCGTTGAGAAAGAACTTCCAGCAGATAGACCGAGGAGCGCAAATGCCCTCCGAGTCGGAAATCATGTCCATAATGAGGCAGATGGGCAAGTTCAAGCCCTCCGACGAGCTGAACTGCGGCTCCTGCGGATACGATACCTGCCGTGAAAAGGCGATAGCAATATATCAGGGCAAGGCGGAAATCTCCATGTGCCTGCCGTATCTGAAGGACAGAGCGGAGAGCTTCTCGGACAACATCATAAACAACACCCCCAACGGCATAATCGTTTTGAACGAAAACCTTGAGGTTCAGCAGATAAACAACGCCGCAAGGAGCATAATGAACATTCGCTCCGCATCGGACGTCTTAGGCGACCAGGTTATAAGGATACTCGACCCCAAGGTGTTCATGGACGTTTTAAAGACGGGCAGAAACATACGCAACGAGCAGGTGTACCTTGCGGAGTACAGCAAGTATGTAGAGCAGACTGTCATCCACGACAAGGAATACCACATACTTATCTGCCTTATGAGAGACGTGACGGAGGAAGAATCGGAGCGCGAAAAGAAGGAAAGCATCAGCCGTCAGACAGTTGAAATAGCGGACAAGGTAGTAGACAAGCAGATGCGCATTGTACAGGAAATCGCATCGCTTTTAGGAGAGACCGCCGCCGAAACCAAGATAGCCCTCACAAAGCTAAAGGAGAGCATTTCAGATGAATGATTTGTGCGCTGATATCGGATACAAAAGCATAAACCACTACGGAGAGCAGCTTTGCGGCGACCACGTTGACATTGTGGAGCAGGATGAAAACTCCACCGTGATCGTCTTAGCGGACGGACTCGGCAGCGGCGTAAAGGCAAGCATACTTTCCACCCTGACATCAAAGATAATATCCACCATGATGGCGCAGGGACTGTCGCTCGAGGACTGCGTGGAGACGATANNCCGCCACTCTGCCCATATGCTCCGTGCGCGGCGTAGCATACTCCACCTTCACGATAATAAACCTCAAAAACAACGAAACCGCCGACCTGATACAGTATGACAACCCCAAGGTCATACTCTTCAGAAACGGCGCCAACTACGACTACCCCACCACCGAGATGAACATCGGCGGGAAGAAGATACTCAGCTCGAGCATAAAGCTTTGCGAAAACGACATATTCGTCGCCATGAGCGACGGCTGCCCGCATGCGGGAATAGGTTCGGCGTTCAACTTCGGCTGGAAGCGCGAGGACATAATAGAGTTTTTGGAGCCGCTGTCGATAGTGGGCTACACGTCAAAGACGCTGTCCACCATACTTGTAGACGAGTGCAACAAGCTTTACGGCGAGCGTCCGGGAGACGATGCCACGGCATGCGTCGTAAGGATAAGAAAGCGCGAGCCGATGAACCTTCTGTTCGGTCCGCCTTCAAACCGCGACGACTGCGACAGAATGATGTCGCTGTTCTTCTCAAAGAATGGCAAGCACATAGTCTGCGGCGGAACGACGTCCTCAATCGCAGCTAAGTTTTTGGGCAAGCCGCTTAAAGCGTCTATAAACTTTGAACGCTCGGACGTGCCGCCCATAGCTGAAATAGAGGGAGTAGACCTTGTGACGGAAGGCGTCATAACGGTAAACAAGGTGGTTGAGTATGCAAAGGACTACCTTAAAAACAACGAGAGCTACGAGCAATGGAGCTACAAGCGCGACGGAGCGTCGCTCATAGCGAGAATGCTCTTTGAAGAGGCGACCGACATAAACTTCTTCGTCGGCAGAGCCATTAACCCCGCGCATCAAAACCCCGACCTCCCGATAAACTTCAGCATAAAGATGAACCTTGTCGAGGAGCTGTCAAAGTGCCTGAAGCAGATGGGCAAGAGAATTAAAGTGAGCTACTTCTGACGCAACACCTGCGTGATGAATAGGTGAATACAAATTTGTTTTTACAGAGGTGTACTAATGAGAAAATTTGATACCAAAGTTCAGCATTTGAAGTACAAGGTACTTCGCGAGGTGGCAAGGCAGGCGTGGGCGGACACGCTCTTTGACAACCTCTTGGATATTCCCAAAATAATAGTCCCCGGCAACACACCTACCATGCGCTGCTGCGTGTACAAGGAAAGGGCGATACTTTCCGAGCGCGTCAAGATGGCGATGGGCGGAGACAAGGACAACCATAACGTAATAGAGGTAATAGAGATTGCGTGCGACGAGTGCCCTGTCGGCGGATATGAGGTTACAAATGCATGCAGAGGATGCTTGGCGCACCGCTGCGAGGACGTATGCCGGCGCGGGGCGATAAGCTTTGACTCAAACCACGTTGCGCACATAGACAAAACAAAGTGCGTCGAGTGCGGAGCGTGCGCAAAGGTCTGCCCTTACACCGCTATAGTCAGCCACAAGCGTCCCTGCCAGAACGCATGCAAGATTAAAGCGATATCCATGAACGAAAACAAGGCGGCTACCATAGACAACTCCAAGTGCATAGCCTGCGGAGCATGCGTGTACCAGTGCCCCTTCGGTGCCATCATGGACAAGTCATACATCCTAAACGTAATAGACCTCATCAAAAAGAGCCAGGAAGGCAAGGACTACAAGCTTTACGCAGTCGTCGCGCCCTCCATATCGAGCCAGTTCACATATGCAAAGCTCGGACAGGTCATCACGGGACTTAAGGTTTTAGGGTTCCACACCGTCGTGGAGGCGGCTTTGGGCGCGGACATGGTGGCGCAGGCCGAGTCAAAGGAGCTTAGCGAAAAGGGATTTTTGACAAGCTCCTGCTGTCCGGCGTTTGTAAACTACATCGAAAAGAGCTTCCCTGAATTTAAGGATAATATCTCCCACAACCTTTCGCCTATGGCGACGATATCTAAGTACATCAAGGACACGACCGAGGGCGCAAAGATAGTCTTTATCGGCCCCTGCACGGCAAAGAAGATGGAGATTCAAAAGGAGTCGGTGAAGCCGTATGTAGATGCTGTGCTCACGTTTGAGGAGCTTCAGGCGCTGTTTGACAGCCGCGACATCGACATAACCACCCTTGAAGAGGGCGTTTTGGACAACGCAAGCTACTTCGGACGCATATTTGCCCGCTGCGGCGGTCTTGCCGATGCGGTTGCAGAGGGACTTAAAGAGCAAAACCTTGATAAGGACTTTGAGCTAAAGGCGTTCTCGTGCGACGGAATAGAGCAGTGCAAGATTGCGCTCTTGAAAAAGAGCAAGGGACTTCTCGACGCGAACTTCATCGAGGGCATGGCATGCATAGGTGGCTGCATAGGCGGCGCGGGATGCCTCACCCACGGCGAAAAGAACAAGGCCGAGGTTGACAAGTACGGCAGAGAGGCGCTTGAAAAGACGATTGCGGATGCGGTTTCAGTGCTTCAAAACCCCTTCAGCAAAAAGTAACAGACGGTTTTGGCGGCGGGCGCAGATGTGTGCCTGCCGCTTTTTTGCACAGCGCCGGACAGCGCATGCCGCAAAACAGTATTGACAGCGGCGCTCAAAGCATGTATAATGCATATGTTTGCGCCGCCGTTGACAGTGCAAACAGGTATGTTGGGTGTTCCCCTTGATAACCACCCAAAATTTTTAAAAAACAAGGTGATATAAGTGAAAAAACTGTCAGTAACACGTCTTGTAAAGCTTGCGGTAGTGGCAGCGGTGTACGTTGTGCTAACGCTTGCTCTGGGCTTTATGTCCTATGCGAACATTCAGTTTCGGATTGCGGAGGCTTTGATGCTTCTGTGCTTCTACAAAAAGGATTACGGAATATCTTTGATTGTAGGATGCTTTATAGCAAATCTGTTCAGCCCGATGGCTCTTGATATGGTGTTCGGAACCGCCGCCACAATTCTTGCGGTGCTTCTCATCTACATATCGCCCAACATCTATGTTGCGTCGTTGGCGCCTGTCGTCACAAACGCCTTTGTTGTCGGCTTTGAGCTTTACTACTTCCTCGACCTCCCCTTCTGGCTGTCATGCTTCCAGGTGGCAGCGGGAGAGTTTGTATGCGTGTGCATTTTGGGAGTGGTGCTGTTTAAGCTGCTTGAGAAAAACAAAAAGTTCATGCAGCTCGTCACAAACTGACGCGCATGCCGCTTCGGTGTTTTGTTTTCCGCCTTCCGCGGATAAAAATCAAGGGCATGCGATTTGGCGGAAAATAAAACTAAAAAATCACGGGCAATCATGCTTCCCGTGATTTTTTGTTTGCAAGCTCTTTATGTTTGCACGCAGCTGTTTATGTTTGTCCGCGAATATTTATATTTGCGTGCAATAATTGTGCAGTTAGCATTGTATTATTGGTGAAGGGCTCCCGCCGTCACCGGCGCCGCTCTTGTTCATGTTTCACGTCCTTCGGCGTATCTCGTCGGGGGACATTTTTTGTCAGTCGTACATGGCGGATATCTCCGAGAGCTTCTTTTTCGCCTCGTTTACAACCCATTCCGGAGCGGTCACCCTGGCATCTGCGCCAAACTGGAACAGCCATCCCCAAAACGTCGGGCTGACCTGTATGTCGAGCTTTACGGTGAATTTGTCGTCCGAAACCCTGTTTACATGCACGCTGTCCCCGAAACGGTCTATCAGCACGTTTATGAGGCTGACCGACATTTCAAGCGTAACCGTCTCCCTTGTTCCGCCGTACATGCTGTAAGTGCCCATAAGCTCCTTTGCAAGCTCCTCTTCTCCCATGCTGAGCGCCCTGCGCTTCTTTGTGGAAATCTCCACGCCGCTCATCCTGTCCACTCTGTAGCGGCACAGCTCGTCGTGCTTCACGCAGTAGCAGACAAGGTAGTAGCAGTCGTTTTCCCATATCAAATAGTACGGCGACACCTGATACACCTCGCCGTGGTGGCGGTACCTCTTCTTTTTCTCAAGGTCGTACTCGGTGTAGCGGAAAACTATCTGCCTGTCGCGGAATATGGCGTCGTGTATGGCGTTTATGGAGTAGTATATTGCCTCGTTGTAGGTCTTTACCCTGTTTCCGACGTATATCATTCTGCGCAGCTGCTGAGCCTTGTATTTGCTTGTGAGGTTTTGCAGCTTCTTTATCAGCTCGTCTGATTTCTTCTTTGTCAGAAACTTAGAGGACGCCACGGCATCCGCAAGGACGAGCAGCTCCTCATCCTGAAAGTTCCTTGATCCGATATAGTAGTAATTTGAGTGCCCGACTTTTTCAATCATGACATCAAGTCCGGAGTCGATCAGCGTCGCTATATCGTCATACACCGTTTTTCTCTCTACGCTCACGCCGTGCGCCGCAAGCTTTTCTATCAGCTCGTTTACCGTAAGCTTGTGATTTTCGTCAGTCTCGTTTAAAAGAATGTTCTGAAGAATCAGGAGCTTTTGCTTTTGTCTTGTCTGCATACTTCACCGCCCGCTCATATTTTATCGTCCGCGTCCGCCGTTTCAACCGTCTCAACCGTCTCGACGCTTATCGCCTCAACGCCTGCGCCGCCCGATGCCGCCGGCAATTCGTCCACTATCTCCACCGCGTCAAGCGTCGCTTTAAGGTTTGCTATCACTGCGGCTCTGTACTCGTTTCTTAAGATATTTTGCTCCGCTTTTTCCGCTCCCGTCAGGCCGACGGTCCGCGATTTGCGCGCAAGATAGTTTATCCTCTCGATTTTTTTACTGTCCATTTTTTCACTCCCAAAGTTTCGCTTGCCGCGAAAAAACCTCTCTATACACCGATTATACTACACTATTGCGCCCTTTGCAACACTTTATGTCCAAAAAATCCCCCTGAAATTCGTTGACTTTTCTTATGCGGCGGGTATCATTGTAATCAAGGAATTAGAACATATGTTCTTGTGCGGGAGGATATTTTCAGGAGGGATATAAAATGCAGGACATGCTGAAAAGGTATCTTAAAGAGGCGGACATGCTTTTGGAGCGTTCAAGAGCGCTCGGCGAGGAGCTTGCGCATGAAACGGATGTGGACAAGTCAAACCTTCTTGCGGCAAGAAAGAGGCTTTTGGACATAGAGAGGTACGAAATACTTCTCGACATCCGCAGCATAAGGGAGTATCTTGAGTAGCGGCGGAGCGAAAATGGTTTTAGGGCGAAATATTTGATAAAAAAAGATTGCGATGTTTGCTTTGATGTGGTAATATAAGAATATGAGTTGTGCAAACTGTCCTGTAGGGCGGTTTTTACGGCGTAACATTTCATTATTACATACAGAAAGGGGCCTAAATTATATGAAGCTTATCATTGCTATAATTAACGACGACGATTTCAGAGGGTTATCGGAAGCATTGATAAAGGCTGAGTTTCAGTCTACAAGGCTCTCCTCGACGGGAAGTTTTTTGAGGTCGGGAAACTCCACACTCCTGATGTGCGTTGAGGACGAAAGACTCGACGAATGTATAGAGATAATCCACACTCATTGCAGAAAGCGCAAGCAGCTTGTCGCATCGCCCGCTCTTCACGGCGCCTTCCCGTCATATCCGGTTGAGGTTATTGTCGGAGGAGCGACGGTGTTTGTCACCGACGTCGAGAGGTTTGAAAAGTATTGATGAGGCTTTGGGGCAAGGATACTCAGGCAGAGCTTATCCGTTCGATGATACTAAACGATAAGCTCTGTCATTCCTTTATATTGACAGGCGACGAGGGCATAGGTAAAAGGACGCTTGCTAAGTACATAGCCGCCGCAGCGCTGTGCGAAAATGCAACGGGTGTTCCCTGCGGGCAGTGCCGCAGCTGCCGCATGTGCGAGCACGGCGGGCATCCCGACCTGATAGAGCTGTCCCCCACCGGCAAGTCTGACAACTTTCGCGTGGACGACTTGCGGCCCGTGGTGTCTGATGCAAGCGTTGCAGCCAACGAAGGCGGTTACAAAGTATACATAATCCCCGAAATAGACAAAGCCCTGCCGGCGGCGCAAAACATACTTTTGAAGGTGTTTGAGGAACCGCCGGAGCACGTGATATTCATAATGACGGCGCAAAGGCGTGAAAAAGTCCTGCCCACAATACTTTCAAGGGCGGTGGTGCTCCCCGTTTACGAGGCGGGGCGGGCTGAATGCATAAGCGCGCTTTTGGAGCTTGGCGCAAGCGAGGACGACGCATCGAAGGCGTATGACGTGTTCGGCGGGAACATCGGAAAGTGCCTTGAATACATACGCGGCGAAGGCAGGCAGGCGCTCGAGAGGATAAGAGGCATTGCGGGCGCAATATCTGCCGCGGACGAGTATGCGCTTGCCAAGGCGCTGTTTATTTCCGACCGAGACGAGTGCCTGGAGGTGTGTGCGGGGCTTTCGGAGCTTGTGTGCGACGTATGCATTATAAAGCAGGGCGGAACGGCGCAGTCGTGTTTTAAAGCGGAGGCAGCCGAGCTGAGCAAAAGCATCAGGATGAGCGGCGCCGTGAATATGTACTCCGATATTGCTCAAGCTATAGACAAGCTTCAGAAAAACGCCAACGTCACACTTACCATGTGTGACCTCGGCGCAAGGCTAAAGGCGGATTCTGTATGAAAGGCATTTTAATACGCAAAGGCATGGTGATCATATGACAGAAATAATCGGCGTGAGATTTAAGAGCGTCGGTAAAGTATATTATTTTTCCCCGGACGGCGGGACATTTTCAGCCGGAGACAAGGTGATAGTTGAAACGGCAAGGGGCGTAGAATGCGGCGAGGTAGCGCTTGCAAACAAGATGATACCCGACGAAGAGATTGTAGCTCCCCTAAAGCCCGTGATAAGAAAGGCGACGGAAGAGGACTTTGCACAGATAGAAAAGAACCATCAGCGCGAGCAGGAGGCGTTCGGGATATTTGTAAAGAAAGCCGCGCAGTACAAGCTCGACATGCACCTTGTAGATGTAGAGTGCACGTTTGACAACTCAAAGCTGTTGTTTTACTTCACGTCCGACAACCGCGTCGATTTCAGAGAGCTTGTCAAGGACTTGGCGTCGGTGTTCCACACGAGAATAGAGCTGAGGCAGATAGGCGTAAGAGACGAGGCAAAGATGCTCGGCGGCTTAGGCGAGTGCGGCAGAGAGTTTTGCTGCTCAAGCTTTTTGGGCGAGTTTCAGCCCGTATCTATCAAGATGGCAAAGGAGCAGGGCTTGTCCCTCAACCCCACAAAGATATCCGGCACCTGCGGAAGGCTTATGTGCTGCCTCAAATACGAACAGGACGGATACGAAGAGCTGCTGCGGCTCACGCCTAAGGTAGGCGCAATAGTTGACACACCTAACGGAAGAGGTGTTGTAACCGAAGTAAACCTCATCTCCGGAAAGCTGAGCATAAAGCTCGACGAAACTCAGGGCAGCGCGACGTTTGACAAGTCCCAGGTAAAGCTGATAAAGGACGCGGTTATCAAGTTAAACCGTGACGAGATAAAAGCTCTGAAGGGGCTTGAATAAACCTAAATAAGATGTATTGACCGGTCAGCCTCTGATCGGTCTTTTATTTTGCCTGCACGGTTTATGCAGTGTGAAAAATGTGCCGTTTGTCCGCCATATGCATGTAGTATGTACATATTTACAGCGAACAACCGCTGTGCCGAGATGCATTACGCCTGTGCGCCGTGCATACCCTGATTCAAGCCGAAGCTCACCTGAAGCGCCTCGTTTATTTTGTCCATTGATCCGGCGTCAAGCGCTCCCATGCGCTCTTTAAGGCGCTTTTTATCAATGGTTCTTATCTGTTCAAGCAGCACCACGCTGTCCTTTGCAAGACCGCAGGAACCGGAATTTATCTCTATGTGGGTGGGCAGTCTGCTCTTTTCGCGCTGGCTTGTGATGGCAGCCGCTATGACCGTCGGCGAATGCTTGTTGCCGACGTCGTTTTGCACGATCAGAACCGGCCGTATGCCGCCCTGCTCCGAACCCACAACCGGACTTAAATCCGCGTAGTATATTTCTCCCCTGTAGATTGACATTACCTTCACTCCTTAAGAAATTTTTTCAGCTATATTCTTGACAGAAAACCGCTGCATTATTCAAATTTTAAATGCAGGTAATGACGCGGCGATGTTGTGGGGTGCCATGCTACATTCTATGCGCGCGTATAAGGCTGAGTGACAAGCATAAAAACCCGCAGGCAAATTATTGTCTGCGGGTTTTGTCTTTTCATATAAAGCTTTTAAGGTCAGATCTGCGCCAATTTCTTAAACGATTCCTTTAGCGCAGGGTATATCTCGGTGTAAAGCTTGTAGCACTTTTCGTACTTGGGCGTGTTATCGGGGATGGGATTTTGAATCTTGTCCGTCTTTATAACAGCCTCGCATGCCTGGGGAACGCTTGAATACAAGCCCACTCCTACTCCCGCAAGCAAAGCAACTCCGAGCGCGGGTCCTTCCTTAGACGAAGCGGTCTTTACGGGGCAGCCGTAAAGGTCGGCAAGCATCTGTCTCCAGATTGCGCTTGTTCCTCCGCCGCCGCATGCCATCATGTCGGAAACGGAGACGTTCATCTGCTTAAACACCTCTACGCAGTCCCTGAGGGAGTACGAAACGCCCTCCATCACCGCTCTGAGCATGTCCTTTTTAGTGTGCATGGCGGAAAGTCCGAAGAACACTCCGCGCGCATCAGGGTCTAAGTGAGGAGTTCTCTCTCCCATCAGATAAGGCAGGTACAAAAGCCTGTTTGCGCCTATCGGCACGGTGTCGGTTTCCTTGTCCATAAGGTAGTATGCATCGACGTCCATGAGCTTTGCGGTTTCCTTCTCAGCGTTGCAGAAGTTGTCCCTGAACCACTTGAGCGAAAGTCCCGCACCCTGTGTAACGCCCATTACGTGCCAGCATCCGGGAACGGCCGCACAGCATGTGTGGACTCTGCCGAGCTTATCGGTGAGCATCTTTGACGTGTGAGCGAACACAACTCCCGATGTGCCTATGGTTGTAAACGCCTTGCCGTCCTCGACAACTCCCGTTCCTACAGCCGCCGCAGCATTGTCTCCCGCGCCGCCGACTACGGGTGTGCCCTCGCAAAGTCCGGTAAGCTCCGCCATCCGCTTTGTAAGGCGTCCCGTAACCTCGCAGGACTCATAAACCTTGCCGAGCATTGTCTTGTCAAGTCCCAGACCGTCTATAACCTCATCGGACCAATCTCTTTGAGCTATATTTAAAAGCTGCATTCCGGAGGCATCTGAAACCTCGGTTGCGTATTCATGCGTGAGAACAAATCTTATGTAGTCCTTCGGCAAAAGTATGTGGCGGCATCTCTCGTAGTTTTCAGGCTCGTTGTTCTTTACCCAAAGTATCTTAGCAGCCGTCCAGCCGGTGAGCGCAGGGTTAGCGGTTATCTCGATGAGCTTTTCTCTTCCCAAAAGCTCATTCATCTGGTCTACTTCATTTGCGGTTCTCTGGTCGCACCAGATTATAGAACGCCTTATCACCTCGTTCTGCTTGTCGAGCATTACAAGGCCGTGCATCTGTCCCGAAAGTCCTATGCCCTTTACGTCCTCTTTGTTAACTCCGCTTATTGTCATTACAGCCTTGATGGTGTTGATGACTGCGTCGGCCCAGTCCTTAGGGTCCTGCTCGGCATAGCCGTTTTGCGGCTGATACATGGGGTACTCGATAGTCTTTGACGCTATCACCTTTCCCGCCTCGTCAAACAGCACTGTTTTTGTGCCGCTTGTACCTATGTCTATTCCTATGATATAAGCCATGTTTGTTCCTCCCGTTTGTATATTAACCGGACTTAGCCGGCTGTTCACTTTGTTTTTGCCTCGTACATCCCAAGCTCGCTCAGGTTATCTATGATGTCCTGATAGCCCTCGTCGTCGCATTCGACCGATTCGCACTCGCCGACATTTGTCTCGCTCAGCACGTCCCACAGCGACAATGCGCTGTCGTTTCTTTGATATCCCATGCGCTTTAAAAGCTCCTCATACCGCGCCGGCTGCTTTGTATATATGCGCAGGCTCTGATATTCGCGCATGTATATCTCCTCGTCGCTTGACAAGGATCCGAACCCGAAGCGTATCACGCCGTCGGAATAAAGTATCCCGCCGTATCTTTTAAGTATCGCCCTCACAACCGGCAGGGTGCAGTTGTCAAGATAGTACACCGAGTAGTCATCCGCATCGCCGCCGCTGCCGCCGGGACACTCCAAAAAGAAAAACAGCGGCTCCTTCAAAAGCCCTACAGCCTGCACAAAAAAGCTCTTATAATCCTGCGCCGAAAGCGTCAGGCGTACGCCGTCGCCGTCAAGCGCATACTCGCAAAAAACTCCCGACACATCCTTGACGCTTACGCCGTGTATAAGCTTTACCGCTTGTTTTCTCTCTTTATCCGAATTTGCCACGATGTGCCGTTCCCCCTTTGCAAAAGCGCCGAAAGCGCGCCTTTTTGTCCTGCAATTTGTACTCAAACAGTGCCTCATCCCGCATAGAGTCCGAATAAACGGACAGACCGCAGTATATAATTAAGACAGATAAAAAGAAAGGCGGTAAAAACCCATGCTTACATACATAGCGATACTCGTGTTAGGTCTTATAGGAATTTACAGGATAAGATATGCCCTTCTTGCCATGCAGCGCAAAAAGAACGAAGCTGCCGAGCTGTCAATCAATATTATACCAGAGGAAACCCCACAATGCAAGCATTTTAAGAAAGCAGGATGAGCGGAGCATGCATATGGACAAGCAGTCCCGTGCGCGGTATACTTTTTGAGTAATTCGAGCGCATTCTGAGGAGGTTAAAATGGAGTATCTTATATTTGGCGTGGCGTGTCTTGCGGTCATACTTCTCATAGTTTTGATTGTAAGGCAGCCTGCGGGAAAATCAAATTCAGAGCTGTCCGCCATACGCTCACGCATCGACTATTTAATAAGCGACAGCAGAGAATCGGCGAAGCTGCAGCGTGAGGAGCTGTCAAACGCGCTGGCTGTGGGAGAGCGGGCGACATCGGACAGAGTTTCAAAGGAGCTTGAGGGAGTGCGGCAGGTTTTGGACCTGCGCCTCGGCGAGATAAAGGGCGTTGTAGACGAAAAGCTGTCTAAAACGCTTGACGAAAGGCTTGACAGCAACTTTAAGCAGATTGCGGACAGCCTATCGAGCTTATACGGTTCGCTGCGGGAGCTGAACGCGCTTTCCGGCGGCATACAGGACCTGAGCCGAACCCTTTCAAACGTCAAGGCAAAGGGAATATGGGGAGAGCGGCAGCTCGGCGCGATAATAGAGCAGACCATGGCCTCGTCCCAGTACGACACAAACGTGATTACAAAGGCGATGTCCTCCGACCGTGTGGAGTTTGCAATAAAGATACCCTGCAGCGGCGGATTCGTATACCTTCCCATAGACTCAAAGATGCCCACCGAATCCTACGAGAGGTTTTGCAATGCGCAGGACAAAGCGGCGGAAAAAGAGGCGCTTAGGCAGCTTGAGCAGAGGATAAAAGACGAGGCAAAGCGCATAAGCTCCAAGTACATAGACCCGCCGCACACCACCGACTTTGCGATAATGTTTTTGCCCACCGAAAGCCTTTATGCGCAGGTTTTGAGCATACCGGGGCTTGCGGACTGGTGCCAGACGTCGCAGAAAATCATAATTGCGGGTCCGTCAACCATAACCGCGCTCTTAAACAGCCTCAGAGTCGGCTTTACAAACATCGCCCTCAACGAAAAGAGCGCAGAGGTTCTCAGGCTTTTGATGGCTGTCAAGACGCAGTATGTAAAGTTCGGCGAGCAGATAGAAAGCCTGCAAAAGCGTCTAAGCTCCGCATCGCAGGCTGCAAACGAGCTGAGGCGGCGCTCGGACATCATAGGCGAGCGCATGAGCAGCGTAAGCGAGCTTGACGACCGCGAGGCAAGCAGGATCTTAGGCATAACCGGCGGCAACGCCGATGACATCTGACGGCGTTTACTTCAAGGCATGGCGGTTAAGACTTATTCAATCATTTTGTGATCTCCAATATACCACCATTTTCAGGGCAGCTATTGTTCTCGGCTGTCCGCGCAAAAAAGCTCCGAGCACGATGTGTTCGGAGCTTTTGCGTTATATTTTCTATGCGTTAGTCTTTGCACCGGCCTTTTCAGCGCGTTTTTTCAGACGCTTATCGGCTTTGACTGCCGGAGGATCGTCCTGCGTCAAATCAAGCCTTGATATTCTGGAGCTGTTCAGCATTACGCACACAAGCGACACCGCTATGCACACCGCCAAATAAATCGGATAGACCACCGGCTGGTGAAGGGCGTGCATAATGCCCACCGTTGCGGGCAGTACTCCCGCCGCAAGCACAAACGTCCAGAATATATTTTCCTTTATAATCTTAGAGGATATGCCGGATATGCGTATTGCGCTTGAGAGGTCGCGCAGATCGTTCTTCACAAGCACCAGCTGAGCAAGCTCCACCGCTATCGGAGAGCCTGTGCCTATGGCAACTCCGACATCCGCCGCAGCAAGCGCAACCGCATCGTTTACGCTGTCTCCGACCATTGCGACCTTGCCGCCGTTTTTCCTTATGGCGGTTATGACATCGGCTTTCTTTCCCGGGAGGACGTTTGCCTCATAATCGCAAAAGTCAAGCTGCTTAGCAACCCTGTTTGCCTCCTCTTCGCTGTCGCCGGTGAGCATGATTGTCTTTTTGCCCATGCGGTTGAGCTTTGATACGCCGGATTTACTTGTGGGCTTGATCTTATCCCTGAGCGCGATAACGCCTATCGGGGCGCCGTTTTTGGTGACCGCCATGACAGTCTTTCCGTCCTTGACAAGCTGATCGCACACCGCCATGTAGCCCTCGTATTCGCCTGTGAGCGCATTGGCAGCAGACATGACAGCCACGTTTTCGCCGTCAACCACGCCCATAGCGCCGCTTCCCGCCACCGCCCTGTAGTCATAGCACTCAAGGGGCGTGACATCATTTTTAGCCGCGTAGTCCAAAATCGCCTGTGCTATGGGATGCGTCGAGTTATCCTCGACAGATGCGGCAAGTATCAGCACTTCTTCTTCGCTTGTGCCAAGCGGGACAACGTCTGTGACAAACAGCTTTCCCACCGTCACCGTTCCCGTCTTATCCATGACGACGGTATCTATGAACCGGACGTTTTCAAGCGTCTCCACATCTTTAAACACTATTCCCGCCTGCGTGGCCTTTGCGGAGGCATACACCGACGCCGCAGGTATCACAAGTCCTAAAGCGCAGGGGCAAAGCACCACCATCAGGCTTATGAACACTGCCGAAGAGCTTTCAAAGCTTTTTGTGACGAGCATAGCTATCACAAAGCCTATTATCGCCGCGGCAAGCGCCGCTACGGAATAAATAATTTCAGCCCTTTCTACAAGCCCCGAAATTTCAGGCTTTGAGACGGAGAGGTTTCTTACAGACCTTATCATCCTTGCAAGGGAGGTGTCCCTGCCGACTCTTTCAGCCTCTATGGTGACAAATCCGGTGGTGTTTACTGTTCCGGCAAACACCCTTTCCCCCGCAGACTTCAGCACGGGCGTGTTTTCTCCGGTAAAGAGCACTTCGTTTACGCTTGTCCTGCCGGTCTGTATAACTCCGTCGCAGGGAAAGCTCTGCATCGGCTTTACGAGCACGCTGTCGCCGACGGTTATGTCAGCTAAGCCTACCTCCGTCTCGCGGTCATCGAGTATGACTGTAGCCGTCTTAGGAAGCAGCTCATATAGCCTTCTTATCGGCTCGTCCGTTCTGCCCTTTGACTTTTTATCAAAGAAGCTGCAAAGCATGACGACCGATATTATCACCGCGCATGCGTCAATGCGCATGAGTTTCATATATTCCGGATTGCCCTGAATTATCATCACGAGCGCATACAAAGAGTATGCCGCCGCCGCTGCCGTTCCCAAGGCGGCAACTGTTTTTGCGTCAGGTCTGAGCTTTACAAGGGCGCGGACGCCGTTTACATACACCCTGCGCCCGAAGTACATGACAAACACGAACAAAAATATTTCAGCCATAGCGCCTAAGACCGGGCTTCCGTCCACAAGCGGTATGCCCATGCCGAAATACGAAAGTATCCTCAAAGCGAGTATTGCCGCGCTGAACAAAAAGGTCATGGCGGTTTGCCCTGCCGTGCCGAGCTTTTTCTTTTGCGGAGCTGCCGCGCCTGGCGGCACAACCCTCACGCCCGCTGAAGCCGATATCTCCTCGCATATATCCGCAAGCGAAACCTTTGTCTCGTCATACTCTATATCCACCGTCTTTGTCTCGGCGTTTATTTTTGCGCGCACCGCGTTCATGCTGCTCAGCCTTTGCTCACAATCAAAGATTTGGCTGTCGCTGAGCACTCCGTCAAGCGCTATTTTAGTCCTTGTCATGCCTGTCACCCCCTCTTATGCAAGCCGAAAAATCTGCGGTTTATTATTTGCTTTCCTTAAATCCCGCCGCGTTTACGGCGTCTATTACCTTTGAAACGACGCTTTCATCCGCGTCCTTGTCCAAAGAAAAGCTCAAGGATGCGCTGCCAAGGTCGGCGTTTGCGCTCTTGACGCCCTCTACGCCCATGGCGGCCTTTTCTACGCTCTGCTTGCAATGCATGCAGTGCATGCCCTCAACCTTTACGGTTTCTTTTTTATTTGATGAAAACAGCATTTATATTTTCCTCTCATTATACAATATTTTTCAGGCAGCAAGCTGCCCACGTAAAGCATTATACCAAATTTATCGCGGCAAATCAACATCCCGAGCACTTGGCCGTCGGGTCTTACATAGATTATACATAAAAAATCTTCCCACGATGCCCTGCGGCAAGGTGAGAAGATTTTATGATTTTTATATGCTTTACTCCGTTCTGAGCGCCTCGACGGGGTCTTTCTTTGCGGCTATTCCGGACGGAATAAGTCCCGCTATCAGCGTCAGTATGATGCTTATGGCTACAAGTATTATCGCGCCGCCCACGGGGAGTATGGCGGAGAGTATCTGTATGCCGGTCAGGCTGTGAAGGATTATGTTTATCGGTATCAGCAAAAGAAGGGTTATTATTATGCCGAGCGCTCCCGAAACAAAGCCTTCGATCATGGTTTCGGCGTTAAACACTCTTGATATATCCCTCTTTGACGCTCCGACAGCCCTGAGTATGCCTATTTCCTTCGTTCTCTCGAGCACCGAGATGTAGGTTATGATTCCTATCATTATCGAGGAAACTACCAAAGATATCGCCACGAACGCAATCAAAACATAGGATATTGCGTTGATTATGGTTGTTATCGAGGACATGAGCAGTTTTACATAGTCGGTATACGATATCTGATCCTCATCCGCCGCCGATTCGTTGTAGGTAGTTATCAGATCGGATATGTTGTCCTTGTCCTCAAACGTAGATGCGTAAATGTATATGGAGCTTGGCGAGCCTTTGTCCACATCGCCCAAAAGTTTTAAGTTTTGCTCATACGTCGAGTCGGAAACGGTTGCCGGAAGAAGATTTTCGTACACGTATGAGTACTGCTCCGTTGTTAAGGGCGTCGCATCATACATCGCCGCAAGCTGCTCGGTAGTATACGCTCCGAGCTGCTCCTGAGCCTGTGCGGCGTACTGCTGCGCAACGGCCGCGGAGATTATCTGAGTCATGTAACCCTCTTTTTCCTCCTCGTCCATCTGCTCGATGTAGCTGCGTATTGTCTGCTCATCCATCTGCGTCTGGCTCATTATCGCCTGAAGGAGCATTTCGTCTTCAGACTCAGGCGTGAGGTTTTGTCTGAACTGCTCGATGCCTGCGCTCAGGTATTCATCGCTTGGCACGCTGAGTATCTGTGTATACGCAACGGCCTTTTCCTGCTCGGAAAGCGATGCGCTCCACTCGTCAACGGCCGCCTTTATCTCATCCTCGGAAGGCTCCTCGCCCTCAACCGGAAACTTGAGTCCCGTCAGCACGTCCACATCCGGATTTTCCTTTTGCATTGCTATCAGCTCGCTTGAAGAAACCCTGTCGAGGATATAATCTGTGAGCGCGCTTGTATATCCTACAGCTCCGTTTAGGAAGGAAGAAACGGCATTGTCGCTCTTTCTGATTATGCCGACGACCTTTACCTTTATCGAATTGTCCGATTCATACAGGTATTTAAGTCCCGCCTCGGTGGTTGTAGCGTCTATATATCCGTCTCCGCTCTTTTGGTACTTGTCGCAGTTTAGGATTATCCTGAAGTCAAGTCCCAATATGTCGTCATAGCTCCACGACTGTTCCTCGATGGTGTCTCCCTCGCCGCTTGCCGCAGCGTCCATATCGTCAAGGATTTGATCCATTGTCTTTAAGCCGAGCGCGTAAAGCATGACGTCGCTTATCTCGTTGTTTTCATCGACAGCCACGACAACTTCGTCATAGTTTTCCGGCCAGCGTCCGCTCACAACCTCGTACCGCTCTTTCATGAGCGGGTTTATAAGCTCCCCGTCCATGCCGGAAAGCAGCTCCTGCCACGCATCCATCTGCATATAGCTTGAGAGCGTCGAGCTGGATGCGGTCACGCCAAGCTCGGAATAAAGCCTTGATATGAGGTCTAAGACATCCGACTTCACTATGTTTCCGTCGGCGTCCGTGACGTACACGTTCATATCGGTGTCATACACATATCCTATAGAGCTTGCATACTCCTTGATTTCGTCTGAGTTTTCAAGGAACTCCTTGAACTTTTCAAGGTTGTTTTCCCTTGTCTCCGTTCTGGACAGCGCGTCCATCAGGTCGGACATTATCCTGTTTTCATATACCGCGTCAAGCTCATGAGTTTCGCTTTGGTTTTCCTGGTTTGCGCTCATGAGCGAGGTCAGCATGCTTGTCAGGTCAACTTCCTGCGCGTTTATTGTGATCGGGTAGGATGAAAGAGTATCCTCCTGAACCCTGTTTATATACGTCTGAACGCCTGTTGACACGGACAAAATAAGCGCGATGCCTATAATGCCTATGCTTCCCGCAAAGCTCGTGAGAATAGTCCTGCCCTTTTTGGTCATCAGGTTGTTTAAAGAAAGCGAAAGCGCTGTGAAGAAGGACATGGAGGTCTTTTTTCTGCCCAAAATCTTTTTCTCGGCGTTTTTCTCCTCCTCGGCGTTGTACACATACGGGTCGGAGTCGCTTATCACCTCGCCGTCGAGGCAGCGCACTATTCTTGTGGCATACTTTTCGGCAAGCTCCGGATTATGGGTTACCATTATTACGAGCCTGTCCTTGGCGACTTCCTTCAAAAGGTCCATAATCTGAACGCTTGTTGCGGAGTCAAGCGCTCCCGTAGGCTCATCCGCCATGAGTATTTCTGGGTCGTTTACAAGCGCTCTTGCTATTGCCACACGCTGCATCTGTCCGCCGGACATCTGGTTGGGCTTTTTGTTGAGCTGGTCTCCGAGACCGACCTTGTTTAGTGCATCTATGGCTCTTTTTCTGCGCTCGGCTTTTCCCACGCCGGAAAGCGTCAGGGCAAGCTCCACGTTAGCCAGAACCGTCTGGTGAGGTATTAAGTTATACGACTGAAAAACGAATCCGACGGAGTGGTTTCTGTAGCTGTCCCAGTCGGCATCGTTAAACTGTTTTGTCGATTTTCCGTTTATCGAAAGGTCTCCCGACGTATACTTATCGAGTCCGCCGATAATGTTCAAAAGGGTGGTCTTTCCGCATCCCGACGGTCCGAGTATCGCCACGAACTCGTTTTTACGAAATTCAATACTTATCCCCTTGAGCGCATGCACGACGTCGTTGCCTACCTCATAGTCTTTTACTATGTCAGTTAACTTGAGCATGACTTCTCCTTTGTTTATATTCCACTAAAAATTATATTTGATATTGTATAGTATAGCATTGACAGTGTATATATTCAACACTAAATTGTGATAACGAGATGAAAATAGCCGCCGCGCCTTTGCTGCCTCGAAGCCCGCAAAATACGCCCCCGAAAACACGTTTCGGAGGCGTTTGTTTACCTGAACAAGGTGCATGTTCCGCTTTCGCGGTAGTAGCGTATCAAGTCCTCTATCGACTTTGCACTCACCCCGAGATACTCCGCCAGGCAGTCTATGCACATAAACTCGGCGGCGCATCTGAGGACAAGCTTGCGGTATATTGCCTGCTCGTCAGAGCTGAGCAGCTTGCCGCACACTTTGCAGTTGTCGCCGCTATAGCTGTTATCGCAGCTGTACATCACATCTTGACAAGCTTTGCTCTTAAGAACTTGCAGTCGTGGGACTCTATGTCGCAGGAGTATCTTTCGGAGTATCTGCCTATGACCTCATGCTCCCAGCAGTCGTAAAGCTCGAATCCGTATCCGGATGCAGCGGGAAGACCCATATCCCAGAAGCACAGGGTTCCCATTCCTCTGTGGTCACCGAAGTTGACCATGCAAATAGCGTAGTCGCCGTTCTCCAAAGCCTTGACGAGTATCTTCACGTTTACGCCTGCCCAGCCGTTTGAGTTGAGAAGGTATGCGCCTCTTCCCTCGGGGTCCTGATTTACGGCTATTACGTCCTTGTTCATCAGGATGTTCTTAGTAGCATCGCTCATGTTTCTTATGTCGCAGCCTATCATAAGCGGCGAGTTCATGATTGCCCACATGGAGAAGTGGGTCTTGTACTCGGTGTCGGTGCAGCCCATTCCGCCCTCGCCTATCCAGGAGCTGTTTGAACCGCCGTGCATTCCGACGACGAGCATGTCTATATCGTTCCAGCAGTAAACGCCCTGCTGGCTCTGCTTGCCGAACTGAGACTTGGCGAGGTTTACTATGGAGTTCCAGGTGTCCTGAATGTCGCCGGTGGAGCGGTACATCTGAGCGCCGGACTCCCTTATCCAGTTGTGGACGCCGTCTGCACCCCAGTTGCACGCGGAAAAGAGTATATCTCTGCCGCAGTTTCTCAACGCCATAGCCATTCTCTTATACAAAATCTCTCCGGGAACGGTGTCGGGCTTGTAGCAGTTATCGTACTTGAGGAAGTCCACTCCCCACTTTGCAAACGTCTTAGCGTCGGTGAACTCATGCTCAAACGATGCGGGGTATCCGGCGCAGGTATGCGTGCCGTTGCAGGAGTACATGCCGAACTTTAAGCCCCTGGAGTGAACGTAATCTGCAACAGCCTTCATTCCGTGAGGGAACTTGGCGGGGTCGGGGACGAGTTTTCCGTTCTTGTCGCGCTCCTTGAGGCTCCAGCAGTCGTCTATTACAACGTACTGATATCCGCAGTCCTTGAGTCCCGACTCTACCATTACGTCGGCAGACTGCATTATAAGCTCTTCGTTTATTGCGTCGGTGAATGTGTTCCAAGTGTTCCAGCCCATAGGCGGAGTTTTTCCAAGATTCTTAGGCATAGCATACCACCCTTACTGAATAGAGTTTCAATTATTTTTTGCATCACGCGCGCCGCAGCGTATCAGAATGCAATCAAGTGAAATTATATCAGCGGAATTTATATTTGTCAATCGCAATTGCGGGTTTAATTCACCTTTAACGCAAAACGCCCCGCGGCTGCTGCCGCAGAGCGTTTAACATCTATCAACTATTCCAGTAATCTCTCATCTTTTCAAAGAAGCTTTTCTTTGAGGCGAGGTTCTTTTCCTCAAGCGAGCTGTCGAATGCCCTGAGAAGGTCTGCTTGTTTCTTTGAAAGGTTTTTGGGCACCTCCACCTTGACCGTCACGTACTGGTCGCCGCGGTCGTTTCTGTAGAGCCTCTTTATGCCCTTGCCGCGCAGTCTGAACACTGTTCCGGTCTGCGTTCCGGCGGGGACGGTATACTTTACGTTGCCGTCGATTGTGGGAACGGTTATCTCGTCGCCGAGCGCAGCCTGAAGGTAAGAAATCGGTATTTCGGTGTACACGTCAAAGCCGTCACGCTCGAAGAAGTCGTCCGCGGTCACGGTGATCCTTATGTTTAAGTCGCCGTATCCGCCGCCGTTTACGCCGCAGTTGCCTGCGCCGGAAACCTTGAGTGTCTGTCCGTCGTTTATGCCGGCAGGTATTTCTACCTCGCGGTTAAACGAGCTTCTTACCATGCCCTGTCCGGAGCAGGTGGGGCAAACGTTCTTTATTATCCTTCCGCGTCCGCCGCAACGGTCGCAGGGCTTTGTCGTCTGGAACATGCCGAACGCCGTGCGCTGGTTCACTCTTACCGTTCCTGTGCCGTGGCAGTCGGGGCATGTCTCGGCGCTTGTTCCGCCTTTAGCTCCAGTGCCGTGGCAGTCGGGGCAGACGTCGTTTCTGGTTATTTTAACATGCTTTTTGGTGCCCTTGCACGCCTCCATAAAGCTTATGGTGAGGTTCGCTCTTATGTCCTGACCCTTTCTGGGTGCGTTGGGGTTAGTCCTTTGCGAGCTGCCGAATCCGCCGAAGAAGCTCTCAAATATATCTCCGACGTCCCCGAATCCGCCGAATCCGCCGAATCCGCCGCCGGTTGAGCTGTACGTTCCGCCGCCCGCACCTGCGCCCGCGCCCGCTCCGTATGTCGGGTCTACGCCCGCGAATCCGAACTGGTCATATTTGCGGCGCTTTTCCTTGTCGGACAGCACCTCATACGCCTCGTTCACCTCTTTGAACTTTGCCTCCGCCTCCTTGTCGTCGGGGTGAAGGTCGGGGTGATATTTCTTGGCAAGGGTGCGGTAAGCATGCTTCAGCTCGTCATCTGTTGCGGTCTTGCTTACGCCCAGGACCTCATAATAATCTCTTTTGTCTGCCATAATCTACTCCATCGTAACATTTAATAACCAATCTGTCCGTCCCTTTTGAGGGCGAACAGATTGGCATAAAACAAGTTGTCAGTTATTAATTCGCATCGGTGAACTCGGCATCGACAACAGTATCATCGCCGCCGTTTGAACCGGTTGAGCCGTTTGCGCCGCCGGCTGCACCCGCATTATTTTGCTGCTGCTGAGCCGCCTGCTGATATACCTTTGTCGCAATAGCCTGAATAGAGGACTCAAGCTCCTTCTCCTTTGACTTGATAGCCTCGATATCGGTACCCTTGAGGGCTTCCTCAAGAGCGGATATTTTAGCCTCGCAGTCAGACTTGTCGCTTGCGGAAACCTTGTCGCCGAAGTCGGCAAGCGTCTTCTTGGTCTGGAATACCATCTGGTCAGCCTGGTTCCTTGTGTCTACGTCCTCCCTCTTCTTCTTGTCCTCGGCAGCGTATGCCTCGGCCTCCTTAACGGCCTTGTCTATATCCTCCTTGGACATGTTGGTGGAAGATGTGATTGTGATATCCTGCTGCTTGCCGGTTCCGAGATCCTTTGCGGAAACATGGACGATACCGTTAGCATCTATATCGAAGGTTACCTCGATCTGCGGAACTCCTCTGGGAGCGGGAGCGATTCCGTCAAGACGGAACATACCGAGCTGCTTGTTGTCCTTTGCGAACTCTCTTTCGCCCTGGAGTATGTTTATATCAACCGCGGACTGGTTGTCTGTTGCGGTGGAGAATATCTGGGTCTTCTTAGTGGGGATGGTGGTATTTCTTTCGATGATCTTTGTGCATATGCCACCCATGGTCTCAAGTCCGAGTGAAAGCGGTGTAACATCGAGCAGCAAAAGTCCTTCCTTTACGTCTCCCGCAAGAACTCCGCCCTGATATGCAGCGCCCAAAGCAACGCATTCATCGGGGTTGATGCCCTTGAACGG
>DDJI01000079.1:0-361 GCA_002338885.1 Ruminococcus sp. UBA1828
GCTTTGAAAACGCCGACGACCACAGATTTATAGGATCTGTCGCAAAGAAAAGAGGCATAAGCTTTTCCCGCCCCGGAAACGGAATATGCCATCAGGTACACCTTGAGAGATTCGGAATACCGGGAAAAACTCTTATAGGTTCCGATTCGCATACGCCCACAGGCGGAGGCCTCGGCATGATAGCAATCGGAGCGGGCGGACTTGACGTTGCGGTTGCAATGGGCGGCGGAACGTACTACATCACGTACCCCAAGATAGTCAAGGTGGAGCTTAAAGGCAAGCTGTCGCCGTGGGTCAGCGCAAAGGACGTTATACTTGAGGTGTTGCGCCGCATGAGCGTAAAGGGCGGCGTAGGAAAGGT
>DDJI01000079.1:419-2980 GCA_002338885.1 Ruminococcus sp. UBA1828
ATGGGCGCAGAGCTTGGCGCAACCACAAGCATATTCCCCTCCGACGAAAGAACATATGAATTTTTAAAGGCTCAAAAGCGCGAGCAGGTATGGCAGGAGATAAAAGCGGATGAGGACGCTGTGTACGACGAGGAAATAGTGATTGACCTCTCAACGCTTGAGCCGCTTGTAGCATGCCCGCACTCCCCCGACAACGTTAAGACCATCAAAGAGCTTGAGGGAATGAAAATCGACCAGGTCTGCATAGGCTCCTGCACAAACTCTTCACTGCTCGACATGATGAAGGTTGCATACATACTCAAGGGCAAGACCGTTCACCCCGATGTGTCGCTGTCTATCGCCCCCGGTTCAAAGCAGGTTTTGAACATGCTTTCCCTGGGCGGAGCGCTTTCTGACATCATAGACGCGGGAGCGAGGATTCTCGAGTCGGCATGCGGACCCTGCATAGGCATGGGACAGTCGCCCAACTCAAAGGGAGTTTCCTTGAGAACCTTTAACCGCAACTTCCCCGGCAGATCCGGCACAAAGGACGCGGGCGTGTATCTTTTGTCGCCTGAGGCTGCGGCAATTTCCGCAATAAGAGGAGTTTTGACCGACCCCAGAGAGTTAGGTGAAATGCCCAACTTCCGGCTTCCCGAGACGTTTGTCATAAACGACAACATGATAACCCTTCCCGCAGACGAAAAGGACGCCGACAAGGTTGAAATACTCAAAGGCCCGAACATAAAGTCATATCCTAAAACTTCTCCCCTTGCGGACAGCCTGAGCGTGCAGTGCTCGCTCAAGGTTGGAGACAACATCACCACCGACCACATCATGCCCGCAGGCTCAAAGATACTTCCCCTGCGCTCAAACATCCCCGAAATATCCAAGTACTGCTTCAGCGCGGTCGATGAGACCTTCCCGCAAAGAGCGCTTTCTCTCGGCTCAAGCGTCATAGTCGGCGGTTCAAACTACGGACAGGGCTCTTCAAGAGAGCATGCGGCATTGGCGCCTTTGTACCTCGGAATAAAGGCTGTAATAGTAAAATCGTTTGCAAGAATACACAAAGCAAACCTCGTAAACGCGGGAATACTCCCTCTTACGTTTGAAAACGAAGCTGACTACGACAAGATTTCTCAGTCTGACACGCTTGAGTTTTCTGACCTTAGAAATGCGGTCGCAAAGGACTCCGTCATATATGCGACGCTTTCTTCCACAGGCGAAAAGATTCCTCTTAACCTTGAGCTTTCCGAAAGAGAACGCAAGATAATCCTTGATGGCGGACTTTTGGATTACACAAGAGAGCTTCTTTGATACGCAATGTGCGACACTGACATATTCGGACTGCCGCCGGTTTTAAGCGAATTGCTTAAGAGGCAGTACGGCGATGAGGTTACCGAAAAAATCGAGAGCGGATGCCTGCAAAAGAGAACGGTGAGCCTTAGAATCAACCCTCTTAAAGGCGGGAACACGTCAGATGAGCTTTTGCAGGCGGGAATAAATTTAGCGGGGCTTGAGTGGTATGGCGATGCATACCTGCTTCCCTCTTGCAGCGAGGCGGACGTAGAAAAGCTGCCCGCATACTCTGAGGGCAGAGTTTACCTGCAAAGCCTCAGTTCGATGATACCGCCGCTTGCAAGCTCTCTNNTACCGCCGCTTGTCTTAGACCCCCGACCCGATACTGACATACTCGACATGGCTGCCGCACCCGGCGGCAAGACTACCGAAATCGCTGCGCTCACATCCAACAAATGCAGAATAACCGCATGCGAGCGCGACCCGATACGTGCGCAGAGGCTTAAATACAACCTTGAAAAGCAGGGCGTAAGCTGTGCATACGTCATGGTGACTGACTCAAGGACGCTCAGCGATGCGTTTTCGTTTGACAAGATACTGCTTGATGCGCCGTGCAGCGGAAGCGGAACACTTAATCTTGGCATGCCGAACACGCATTTTACAAGGCAGCTCATAGACAAATGCATACGCGCGCAAAAAGCCCTGATACTAAAAGCCCTCTCATTATTAAAGGTTGGCGGAGAGCTTGTATACTCCACCTGCTCGATACTCGAGGAGGAAAACGAGGAAATTGTCAGGTATGCGCTTGACGGTTCGGACGCCGAGATCGTGCCTGTCAGCGGGTTTGACGCATGTGGCGTACCGCTGCTGCAAACATCGCTCGCGGGAACCCTTTGCATATGTCCGGACATAAACTACGAGGGCTTTTTCGTTGCAAAGATAAAAAACACCGGCAGGCGGGTTAAGACGCCTCAGCCGTCGGCAAAACAAAAACCTCGCCGCCGTAAAAGGCAGTGAAATACAACAAAAATTAAAGTAAAGGAATGATACCAATGGCACCGACTGAAAAGATAAAAATGACCACCCCGATAGTCGAGATGGACGGCGATGAGATGACAAGAGTCATCTGGAAGATGATAAAGGACGAGCTTATACTCCCCTACGTCGATCTCAAGACCGAATATTACGACCTCGGTTTGGAGTACAGAAACCTCACCGACGACAAGGTGACTTCAGACAGCGCAGAAGCCACAAAGAAATACGGCGTGGCTGTAGGAGTGATG
>DDJI01000011.1 GCA_002338885.1 Ruminococcus sp. UBA1828
CCGCCGCCCACGCCCGTGCCGAGGGTGATGCATACCGCGCTGTCAACGCCCTTTGCGCTGCCTGCGCAAAACTCGCCGTAAGCCGCTGCATTGGCGTCATTTTCTATGCACGGCCTCTTTCCGAGCGCTTCGGCTATGATGCTTTTTGCGGGGAGGTTTGAAAAGTCGAGGTTGTTTGCATACTCTATCACGCCCCGCTCGGAGTCAACAGCCCCCGGCGAACACAGCCCGACAGAGTATATGTCCGCAAGGCTCATCCCGCAGCTCTCAAGCGCTTCACGCGCAGCCGAGCAGCACTGCATGATTATCTCGGCGCCGGATGCGGATTTGTCCGTCTTGCGGCTGAGCTTGCACACGATCCTGCCGTCCGAATCGACAACGCCCGCAGCAATGTTTGTCCCGCCTAAATCTATGCCTATATTGTACATCGTTATCCCAAAAGCTCGTCAAGCTCGTCGATAAGCTCGCCGAACAGCTTGAGCGCATCCGCAACCGGCTTGGGCGAGTTCATGTCCACGCCCGCAATCTTCAAAAGCGAAATCGGGTCGGCAGACGAACCGCTTGAAAGGAACTTAAGATAATCGTCAACCGCAGGTTTGCCCTCCTTGATTATGCGCTGTGATATCGCTATTGCGGCGGCAAAGCCGGTGGCGTACTGGAACACATAGAAATTGTAATAGAAGTGAGGTATTCTCTCCCACTCGTAATCTATTTCCTTGTCTATGACCATGTTCTCGCCGTAATACTCGGCGTTGAGCCTGTGGTAAAGGTCGCAGAGCGCATCGGCAGTGAGGCTTTCTCCACGCTCCGCCATCTCGCTCGTCAAAAGCTCAAACTCCGCAAACATCGTCTGGCGGTAAAGGGTTGTCCTGAACTGCTCGAGGAAGTAGTTGATAAGGTATGCCCGCTCGGTCTTGTCGGTGGTCTTTGAAAGCTTGTACTGCATCAAAAGCGCCTCGTTGCAGGTGGATGCAACCTCCGCAACAAATATCACATAATCGCTTGTGCAGACGGGCTGGTGCTTCTTTGAAAGATAGGAGTGAAGTGAGTGTCCCATCTCGTGAACAACGGTAAACTCGCTGTCAAGCGTGTCCTTGTGGTTTAAGAGGACGTACGGGTGGGGTCTTGCACCGGCGGAATACGCTCCCGAGCACTTTCCGACGTTCTCATACACGTCAATCCAGCGGTTTTCAAAGCCCTCCTTGAGCATTGCGACGTAGTCGCTGCCCAAAATCTCCATGGCCTTTAAAATCTCCGCCTTGGCGTCCTCATAGCTCACGCTGACCTGCGCCTGCGGAACCATCGGAACGTATATATCGTACATGTGCAGCTCATCGACGCCCAAAAGCTTTTTCCTGAGCCCCATGTACTTGTGAAGGTAGTGCATGTTCTCATGGACAGAGTCTATTAAGCTGCGGTAAACGGATGTCGGCACTTCGTTGCGTGAGAGCGCCGCCTCCAAGGACGATGAATACTTTCTCATCCTCGCTTTGAACATCTTCTGCTTTACCTCGCCAAAGTACAGCTGTGCAAGCGTGTTCTTGTACTGCGAATAGGTGTTGTACAGCTTCTCGAACGCCTGCTTTCTTATCTCCCTGTCCTGACTTTGAAGGAAGGTTACAAAGGTTCCGTTTGTGAGCGGGCTTTCGTTGCCATCTGCATCAACCACCGGCGGGAACTTGAGGTCTGCGCCCTCAAACGCGTCGTAAACGTCCTCCGGCGTGGTTGTGATGTGTCCCGCCGCCGCAAGAATTGCTTCCTCCGCCTCCGAAAGCGTGTGCGCCTTCTTGACACGGATTTTGTCTATTACTCTCTTATATACAAGCAGCTGCGGCTCTTCTGCGTAAAAGTAGTCTATAGTCTCATCGCTCGCAGCGATAATCTCCGGCTCAATGTATGCCGATGCGGAGCCTATGCGTACAAACAGGTCGTACACCTTTGCCTTGAAGTCCTGATACTTCGAGACGGTTGTGTCCTGGTCGTTCTTGCGCATGGCGTAGTTTGCAAGCCTGTTTACCCTTATGCTGCACTCGTCGTCATACTTCATAAACTCCAAAAGCGTGCTTGCACTCGACATGAGCCTGCCGCGGTAGGAAGATATTTTTTCAACCATCCCGCCTGCGCTCTCGTAGTCGTCGAGCCACGCCTCGTCCGACTCGTATAAATCGGTGAGATCCCAGGTGTACTCCTGCGGCACTTCGTCACGGGTCGGGATTTTATTTTTATTAAATTCGCTTGATTTGTCTGACATAGCATTGCCCTCCTTAAAGCTTCTTATATTAGTTTATCACATATTTTTGGCTTTGTAAATCGGGCAAATACAAAACAAAGACGACAAGACAAATTGTCTTGCCGTCCTTGCAAAGAAAATAGAAAATATGTTAAAAGTGTAGCCATGCACTGCTACATGAATGCTTAATTACTCAGCTGTGTCAGCTACGATAACGCCCTTGCAAGCTACGCAGAAGCCGGTACCATTGTCAACGTGAGGCTGAGCAATGAATCTGCCGTTTACAATGAGAGCATGGTAGTCCTCATTGAGGTATACGCAGCCGGTGATGCGGTTGCTATCATTCTTCTTGCCAACAATTATATTGCCGGCAGCATCTGTCTTATACCCGCCCTCGGGGAGATAATTTTCAACTTTGCTACCAGCAGCAAATGTGCCGCCGTTTATATCGATAGCTTTCTGGAGCTTCTCGTTGTACTCAGCCTTGTTTTCTTCATCTGTTCCACCAGCATTATCCGGCTCGTAGTCGTTGAAGCCGCCGACATTATTTATAATCTCGCCGTCAAGCTTTACATT
>DDJI01000043.1 GCA_002338885.1 Ruminococcus sp. UBA1828
AACATAGCCGACTATGGTATTCATTCCGGAGGCGTTTAGATCCGTTCCGAAAAGCGCAACGGCGTCGCTGTAAGCCTTGAACGCTCCGATAAAGCCGGTGACTATGAGGTAAAACATCGTAGGAGAAATCATCGGCAGGGGTATCTTTGTGAATATTCTGAGGCTTGAGGTTCCGTCAACCTTTGCTGCGTTGTAGTAACTTCTGTCCACCGACGAAAGCGCGCTTGTGAGCAAAAGAATCTTAAACGGAAGCACAACCCACACGGTGTAAAAGCAAAGCACAAACATCTTTGCCCAGTACGGACCGTCTATGAAATCTACCGAGCTGCCGCCGAACCAGTTTATCACGAGGTTGACAAGTCCGTCGCTGTAGGCTGTCTTTTTGAACAGTATCATAAACACAAGTCCGACTGCTAAGGTGTTTGTCACGTACGGCAGGAAATACACCGTTTCATACAGCTTTCTCAGGGGCTTTATTGAGCTGAGGCCCACTGAAATCAAAAGCGCAAGTCCGGTGGAAACCGGAACGGTTATTATTACAAGTATGAACGTGTTCTTCAGCGCCTGCAAAAAGTACTGGTCGTGCAAAACGTAGGAGAAGTTATAAAGACCCACGTCGTAATATGTCTGCGAGGCGAAATTAAATCCCTCTTCAAGCGAATAGATAAAAACGTCTATCAACGGGTAAACCATGAACGCGCCGAGAAACAATATCGCCGGCAGCAGATAAACCCAACCCTTTAAACCACTTTTCATATACTCATTTCTCCGTATATCCCATTTTGCGCACATTTGGCATGCTGTGCTCTTTATTTTCACGCCTGTCCTAGCCTTAAAAACTTATCCTCTGCTCCGTTTCCTTATCAAAAAGTAGCACTTTCTCAGGCCTTAAATCAAAGGCTATGCTGCCTGAAGAGGCATCGACCTTGCTGTCGGAGCTGACTATTGCGCGCACCGACTGCGATGTGCATGCTGGGTTGCGGCATATCACGCTCTTATCCCTGCCCATGACCTCTACGCCGGAAAGCTCGCATCTAAGCCTTCCCTGCGGGTTGACTACATAACCCTCGGGACGTATTCCGACGTATACCTCTTTGTCCTCCGTCACCGGCAAATCAAGCACGCAGTCGGAGCCGATATACAGCTTTCCGCCGCTTATCCTTGCGTTATACACGCCTATAGGAGGCGTTCCTAAAAACTTTGCGACAAACAGGTTCACCGGACTGTCATACACGTCCTGGGGCTTTCCCACCTGCTGAACGACGCCCTGCTTCATGACAACGATTATGTCCGATATGCTCATGGCTTCTTCCTGGTCGTGCGTCACGAAAACGGTGGTTATGCCTGTCTTTTGCTGTATGCGGCGGATTTCCTCTCTTGTTTGAAGTCTGAGCCTTGCGTCAAGGTTTGAAAGCGGCTCGTCGAGGAGCAAGACCTTAGGCATCTTCACCATTGCACGCGCTATTGCAACTCTTTGCTGTTGTCCGCCGGAAAGCTCGCCCGGCTTTCTGTCCATAAGCTCCTGTATCTGAACAAGCTCCGCCGCCTCTTTAACCCTTGCGTCCAACTCACTCTTTGAGAGTTTGTCCTTGCCCTTGAGGTTTTGCAGCGGGAACATTATGTTCTGCCTTACCGTCAGATGAGGGTAGAGCGCATAGTTTTGGAACACAACGCCGACGCCTCTTATCTCGGGAGGGAGCTTTGTCACATCCTCATCGCCGAAAAATATGCTTCCCGAGGTCGGCTTTTGCAAGCCGCATATCATAAACAAAGTGGTGCTCTTTCCGCANNAAAGCCGACAAGCTTGCCGTCCGGTATCTGAAGCGTCAGGTCGCTCACCGCAACTACTTCCTTGGCGTTCCTGCCGCTGCCGGGAAACTTCTTCGTCAAATTTTTTAGCGTAACCTTCATCTGAAAAACCTGTCCTTCATATATTTCCGCCCGCTCATGAGTCATGTGCTCATATACGCTGCTCTTAAATGCCGCCTGCGAACGCCGCTTATAAGCATTTATGCTTTTGGGCGTTATCCCAAGCGTTATATCTATATAATTATAGCTTAGTTTTTTATAGTTTACAAGGCTGAAATAATACATTTACTATCGTATGAACAATTTTTTTATAGTAAAAATGCACACTGTGTTCTAAATCAATTCGCCTTAGTCTTAAAACGGTCCCTTTAATGTATATTTATTTGATTGATTTTTTCTCCGTTAAGATTCATAAAAAACAAGCCCGTATATTGGTCAAAGTGCAGATTCTTCGATGTTATCGTGATTATGCACATATTCTTTTAGATTTTATATTGCAATTATGCATTTCATATGATAATATTAACTTATGAACATTGATTCAAGAGGCAGTTTATTTGCCCCGCATAAAATGCAGATTGAGGAGAGGATTACATGAAACTAAAGAAAATAATTTCAGTGCTCACGGCAGTTGTAATGGTGCTTGCTTTGTCGGCGACGGCGTTTGCCGACGACATAATGACGCCCATTCCGCTCACGCAGGATAACCAGGGCAGTTTCGGAACCGACACTACATACACCGAAACCGGCTTCAGTGTAGCGGACGGACAGCAGGCGTCCTTCAAGCTGCCGCAGTCGTATGCCATAGGTGAGACGCTTTTGGTTCACATAAAAGGCTCGGCCGAGTCAAACTTCAGAATATTCCTTGTGAAAAACGGCTGGGACAGAGCGTCAAACATAGTTACGCTCAGTGACGACGGAGTTGTGCCCGGCTACACCGGCGGCGAGTTCGACATTTACATCACGTTTGTGGTTGAGGATGCGGAGTCAAAGGGCGTAGACGTTGCAAACGAGATAAACTTTAAAGGTCCCACGTACGACACCAACCTTGTAAACCTCAGCGTTGAGGTGTGCGAGATTTTTGTCGGCGACGTTGAGGCATACAAGGCTGCCGGCGGAACCGCATGCGCAATAGTCGGCCACACGATAACGGAGTACGTATCAAACAACGACGCTACGTGTGAAGAGGACGGAACAAAGACCGGAACATGCTCGGTGTGCGGCGCTACGGAAACGATTGTCGATGAAGGCTCTGCGCTCGGACACAGCTTCGGAGAGTATGTATCGAACAACGACGCCACATGTGAAGAGGACGGAACAAAGACCGCAACCTGCTCGGTATGCGGCGAAACAGACACTGTAGATGATGAAGGAACGGCGCTCGGACACAACTATGTTGACGGCGTATGCACAAACTGCGGAGAGGCCGACCCCGCAACGGTAGAGGAAGAGGCTCCCGCTGAGGATGCATCCTCGTCTACATCTTCATCGTCAAGCTCTGCTGCGACCGTGGTAATAATAGTCACCGTTGTCGTAGTAGTTGCGATAATAGTGATTGTAATAGTTGTAATTGCTAAGAGCAGCAAGGGCAAGAAGAACGGCGCAGACAGCAAGAAGAAATAAGATATAGATTTGTTCTCGCTTTTGCGATTTTTTCTCCAATGCTTTTTAAGCGAAATCACCCTCGGATGACATTCCGAGGGTGATTTCTTTATGCGCTCAGCACATGTGACTGCGTGTGTGGTGCTTTTTAAATTCGGCGGTCACTTATATATCAGCGGGAGCTGTTCAAGGTATATTATATCCTTTCTCTCTGCCGCGTCGCCCTCGGCAAGCACCGCGCACTTTGCCGCAATGTTGCCGCAGGCGTAATCCACAAGCTTTACAAGCGCCGAAAGCGACTCGCCGGTTGATATGACGTCGTCAGCAATCAGAACTCTTTTGCCGCGGATGTAGTCCGCCTCGTTTTTGTCAAGCCAGAGCTTTTGCTCGGCTGCCGTCGTTATAGACCTCACGTCTACGCCGACGGGGTCGCGCATATAAAGCTTAGGCATTTTTCTTGCCACGATGTAGCGCATGCCGCCGCCGGTCTGCCTTGCCATCTCATATGCAAGCGGAATTCCCTTTGATTCCGCCGTGACTATGACGTCAAACTGCGGAACCTTTTTCAAAAGCTCCTTAGCGCATGCAACGGTAAGCTCCACATCGGAAAACATGACGAATGCGGCTATATCAAATTTATCGTTGCAATAGCATATGGGGAGCTGCCTTGTCAATCCGGCGACATGGAGTGTGTAATAGCTGCTCATCTTATCACCTGCCGGCTTATCACGGCCAGTTGAGCTTTGTGCCGCCGATGACGTGGAAGTGAAGATGGAACACGGTCTGTCCGGCGTCTGCGCCGCAGTTTGAAACAACCCTGAATCCGTTCTTATCCAGTCCCTTTTCGGCCGTAACCTTTGCAATTGCCTCAAATATCTTTGAAATCACTTCGGAGTTGGCGGGGGTGATCTCGCTTACGCCCGAAATGTGCTCCTTGGGTATGAACAGAATATGCACAGGCGCAACGGGATTTATGTCCTCAAATGCGTACACATACTCGTCCTCATACACCTTTTTTGACGGCACGTCACCGCTCACTATTTTGCAAAACAAACAATCAGACATTTTTACATCTTCCTTTCCCGCAAAGGCAAACTCACTTTGCGCTGTTATTTAAAAATTCGGTCAGAATTTCATCCGCCTGTGAAAGGGCGTAGTTGAGCTTTGATATATCCTTAACGCCTGCCATTGCGCTGTCGGGTCGTCCTCCGCCCTTTCCGTCGGCAAGCGCGGCTATCCTTGAGACAAGCTTTCCTGCCAAAGCTCCCTTTGCAACTGCTTCGCTGCCGCATGCCACGGCGATATTTCCGACGCCGTCATTTACGCCGGCTATGACCGCAACGGAGTTCGGCATCTTGTTTCTGACTGCCTCAGCCATCTTTCTTATCTCATCCGGCTTTGTGTTTTTGACGAGCGAAACCATCAGCTTCACGCCGCATATATCTCTGCTTCCCGCCAAAAGTTCCGAAGAGCGAAGGTCTGCAATCGCCTCGGACAGGATTTTTGACTGTCTTTCGTATGCTTTCAGTTCTTCGCTTACAGCCTTGCACCTTGTGACAAGCTCAGATGTGTTGGCAAGCTTGAGCGCGTGAGACGCCTCGGAAATGGTGTCAAGGCATCTGTGGCAATAGTCGAGCACTCCCCATCCGGTCACGGCNNGGCTTCTATACGTCTTACGCCTGCCGCAACGGACGATTCGCTCACTATCTTGAATAGTCCCGCCTTTGATGTGTTGTCAAGGTGCGTGCCTCCGCAAAATTCTATAGATGTATCGCCCATGCTCACGACTCTTACCACGTCGCCGTACTTTTCTCCGAACAGTGCCATTGCGCCGAGTTTTTTAGCCTCGTTAATCGGCATTTCACGCGTAACCACGTCTATTCCGCGGAGAATATACTCATTTACAAGCTTCTCTGTGTCGTGCAGCTCGGAAGGAGTCATCGCCGAGAAGTGAGAAAAGTCAAATCTGAGTCTGTCAGCCGTGACAAGCTGTCCCGCCTGGTGAACATGCTCGCCCAAAACATGTCTGAGCGCCGCCTGCAAAAGATGCGCGCAGGAGTGGTTTCTCATTATAGCCATTCTGTTTTGAGCGTCAACCTCAAACTTTGCGGTCTCGCCCACCGTAACCGCGCCCTCAATCACCTTGACCTTGTGGGCAACCTTGCCCGCAACGGCCTTTTGAGTGTCGATTACGCGGCATTTACCGGTGCTTGTGGTTATATATCCGATGTCGCCGACCTGTCCGCCGCTCTCGGCATAAAACGGAGTGGTATCGGAAACTATATACACCTCGTCGCCCGCTCCGGCGGCGTCTATAAGCTCGTCGTCGGTTGCGATGTAGTCTATTTTAGCCTCGCACTCAAGCGTATCGTAGCCGACAAACTTGGTGGAGTACTCACGTCTTATTTTATGGAACACGGTTTCATCTGCGCCCATATACTTCGAGCCGCCTCTTGCGGCACGTGCGGTTTCCTTCTGAACCTCAAGCGCCTGCTTATAGCCTTCCTCGTCGCACTCAAGGCCTTTTTCGGCGAGTATCTCCTTAGTCAAATCTATCGGGAAGCCGTAGGTATCGGAGAGCGTAAAGCACTTCTTGCCGTCGAGAACCTTCTCGCCTGATGCGCAAAGCTCATCTATATAGCCGTTTAAGATGACCATTCCCCTGTCGATTGTATCGTTAAAGTTCTTCTCCTCGTTAGTCAAAAGCTTTACGATGTAGTCGTACTTTTCTTCAAGCTCGCTGTACTCGCACTTTGAGCAATCGACAACCGTCCTGACAAGGTCTTTTAAGAACAAGCCGTTGATACCCAGAAGCTTTCCGTGCCTTACAGCTCTTCTTAAAAGGCGGCGCATGACGTATCCCCTGCCCTCGTTTGAAGGGAGAACGCCGTCTGACGCCATGAATGTGACGGTTCTTATATGGTCGGTGATAACTCTTATGGAGACGTCCTTTTTGTACTCCTTGCCGTACTCGCAGCCCGCTATGCGGCATATGTGATCCCTTATTGCCTTGATGGTATCGACATCAAAGATCGAATCTACGCCCTGCATCATGGCGGCAAGTCTTTCAAGTCCCATGCCGGTATCTATGTTCTTCTGAGCGAGGGGGGTATACGTTCCGTCCTCGTGGCGCTCAAACTGTGTGAACACAAGGTTCCAAAACTCCATATACCTGTCGCAGTCGCATCCTACGCCGCATGTCGGCTTGCCGCAGCCGTATTCCTCGCCGCGGTCAAAGTATATTTCGGAGCAGGGTCCGCAAGGTCCGTCAACTCCTGCNNGGGCCGGAGCCATGCTCCCAGAAGTTATCCTCCTTGCCCATGCGGTAAATGCGATCCATAGGCAGTCCGACTTCCTCATGCCATATTCTTTCCGCCTCGTCGTCGTCCTGATAAACCGTGACGTAAAGTCTGTCCTCGGGAATTTCGAGCACCTTGGTTATATACTCCCACGCCCAGGTGATAGCCTCTTTTTTGAAGTAATCGCCGAACGAGAAGTTGCCCAGCATCTCAAAGAAAGTGCCGTGGCGCGCCGTTTTTCCGACGTTCTCGATATCGTTTGTTCTTATGCACTTTTGGCAGGTGGTCATTCTCGTCCTCGGGGGAACCTCCTGCTTTGTAAAGTACGGCTTCAGCGGAGCCATTCCTGCGTTTATGAGAAGCAGGCTGTTGTCGTTTTGGGGTACGAGGGGAAAGCTCTTATGTCTTAAACAGCCCTTTGACTCAAAGAACTGCAAAAAGCTTTCTCTTAACTCGTTTACTCCTGTCCATTTCATCTTATTACCATTCCTTTCGCACGGTGCTCAGTCCGCGCCACATGTGTTTTTTCTGCCGCGCACAGCCGGTGGCAAAGCGTATCACGCCTTTAAAACAAATATACCCCGCCCCAAAACATGGGGCGAGGTAATCGCTGTACCACCCAATTTTATCTTTTGATAAAGACCTTTTAAGGCTATAACGCGCCAATCCGCCGCGGTTTTCCGCGAGGCTCGGGGGTAGCACCTGCCTATTGTCCGGGGCTTTCACCTTCCGCCCGTTCTCTATGGGACACATCGCGCAGTCATTCCCGTCATCGCCGTTCAGAAAACAATTATATGCGATAAAAGTGTGGTTGTCAACAGTTTTTACTTAGCTCTGAACACGTATCTGCAGAAGTTGTAGGTTACGCTCGATATTGCCTTATCGCTGTTGTGGTCTTCGCCGGGTATCTCATACCAGATATGAGTTACGCCGTTTCTTTCCATGATCTCGTGATAGGTCTTGGGGAAGGATCCGACTGTTCCGTCGCTGTCTCCTGCGCCCATCATGATGAGGTAAGGCATTTCAGTTGTATAGCTCAGTTCATCTTCGGTGAGCTGTCCGGGGTGGTTAAGTGCCCAGTCCTGACCGGGAACAAGTCCGGGTGCAGGGGCGTCCGCTCCGATGTATCCGAACAGATCGGGGTACATAAAGCCTATTGCAAGTGCCTCACGTCCGCCCATTGAGAATCCGAACACTGCGGTGTTGTCCTTGCCGGTTGCAGCGGCGTAGTTGCTCTCGATGAAGGGCATCAGGTCGGTGACGAGGTCGTTTATGAAGTTGTCGTATGCCGCGACGTTCTCAAGGGTAATTCCGTCGCATGCGTCCTTATCCTTGCTTGCAAACATGTACGGGAACACGACTATCATTTCCTCTGCGGAGCCGTCAGCTATCATGTTGCTTATGATTATATGTGTCTTCCAGCTGTCCATCATGGTGTTCTGATCGCAGTAAATACCATGAAGAACGTAAAGAACGGGGTATTCTTTGTTCTCGTCATAGTTTACGGGCAGAAGGATGTTTACGGGTCTGTTCTTTCCGACGGTTGTCGAGTAGTAAGTAGTCTTTATCACCTGGCCGACGTTGGAGCTTGAGTTCTTATAGCTCTCGGGGCACTCGGGGACGATCTCAACTGTGCTCATAAACTCCTCCGCAAGCTCAAACGAATCCACTTCTTCAGGCTCTTCGACAGGCTCTGTCTGCACAGGCGTTTCCTCTTCGGTCACGGCGGTGGCCTGTGCGGCAGGCTTTTCAGACTGGAGGTAGTTTCCGCTTACGTAGTACTCTCCGCCCTCAAACTCTATTCTATACCAGCCGTTTGCACACTGACCGGTTACGTTTACTTCCTCGGCAGCGTCAAGATGTCCGACTCTGTCGTACTCTGTTCCGGGGCCTTGTCTTACATTTACGCTCGACTTGGCGTACATTGTAGCGCTCATCTCCGTAACCTCAATTGCAGGCTCGGTTTCGGGAGCTACAGTTGCGGTAGCGGCAGTTGTCACGGCCTCCGTCTCGGGAGCAGCGGTCGTAACCTCGGTGGTTGTCACCTCAGAAGTTGTGACCTCCGGCTCGGTGGTCTCAGGCTCTGTGGTCTCGGGCGCCTCTGTCTCATCCGGCTCGGTGGTTGTCTCTTCCTCCTCGTCGGGGGCTTCTGTTACCGTTGCATCGGTGGCTTCCGGCTCGTCGTTTTCAACGCCGCATGCACAGAATGAAACCGCCATGCAAAGGCAAAGTAAAAGTGCGATAATTTTTTTCATTTCAAAATCTCCGTAAAATCAATCTTTGTCAGCTGTTCCGGTAAACGCGCTAATAAATTGTTCAAATGATTACTCTGCCGGCTCTTCCGCAGCGGTTGACTCGTATCCGAACGCATACTTGCAGAAATTATACGTTCCGCTGAGCACTGCAGGGTCGCCATGGTCTGAACCGGGTATCTCGTACCAGATATGATCTACGCCGTTGGTGTCCAAAATCTCGTGATAAGTCTTGGGGAATGTTCCTACGGTGTGGTCGTTATCGCCGCAGCAGATCATGAGCAGCCAAGGCATAATGTCGTCAGAGAATACAAGCTCATCGTTTTGGAACTGTCCGGGGTGAGTCATAGCCCAGTCCTGACCGGGAACAAGTCCGGGTGCGGGCGCTATAGCTCCGACGTATCCGAACAAATCGGGATAGGTAAAGCCTATTGCAAGCGCCTCTCTGCCTCCCATTGAGAAGCCGAGGACTGCGGTGTTCTTCTTGCCCTGAGCTACAGCATAGTTCTCAGCCATATAGGGCATGAGGTCTGTAACGAGGTCGTTTAAGAAGTTGTCGTACTCTGCGGACGTCTCCACGCTTATCTCGGCGCAAGTGTCATGTTCCTTACTTGCATAGATGTACGGGAAGACAATTATCATGTCCTTTGCCAGTCCGTCTTTAATCATGTTCTGGATGACTATATGGGTGCTGTTGCTGTTCATCATGGTTGTCTGGTCGCAGAATATTCCGTGAAGAACGTAAAGAACAGGATAGCTCTTATCCTCATCATATCCGACGGGGAGAACTATGTTTACGGGTCTGTCCTTCTCGCAGGTTGTTGAGTAGTAAGTCGCCTCGACAATCTCGCCGTATTCCTCACCCGTTCTCATAAAGGTGTAAGAAGTCGGAACCTCTACCTCAATCTCTACGCTGTCCATATACTCGGTCGCCTCCTCAACGTTCGGAACAACCGGTTCTATGACCTCTTCCTCCTCCGCGCCGCATCCACACAGCAGCAATCCGGTAGCAAGTGCCGCCGCCAATACCTTTTTTGCTCTAATCATGAGTATTTACCATACCTTTCATATCAGTGTAAATAATCTTATATTATTTATACGTTAAAATCATATCACTGACAGGAGCTTATGTCAACCACGCGGAACAATTATTCGCATTTCTTTGCATGATTTTATGAGATTTTTGTGCAGTATGCTTAAAACTGCATACTATTTTTCGTCAACAGTAACATTTCCCGAAACGGTGTCCGCGTCTATCGTCGTGATGCTGCCGGAGGAATTTCCGAATGAACCGCCTTTTCCGCTCACGTCTTGTCCGAACGCGCTGAACTTGCCGCTCAGGGTGTCGCGCTCTATCCTTGCGCCGGTGCCGGCGGGCAATGTGATTTCGGTGTTTCCGCTGACTGTGTCTATTTTTATTTCAGAGGGTGCGTTGACGGCGTCTATGCTTATTGCCCCGGACACCGTATCGGCGCTCACCTCATTTGCCTCGCCGCAAAACTCAACTCTTCCCGACGTGCTTGAAATTTTCACTTCGTCAGCCACGGAGTCCGAGGCGGCGATATGTCCCGAAATGGTTTCAAGGTCTATTTCATCAGATGCCATGCCGCTTATGTCGATATTTCCGCTGACCGATTCGGCGCTGAAGTTATCGACAGAAAGTCCGCCCGAAACTTCGAGGTCGCTTGCGACAAGCGACACATCAACGTCGTGCAGATTCGCGTTCTTTGGCACAAGCAGCACAAGGTCTTTGCCGCTTTTTGCTCTCACTCTGCCGCTTTTGCAGAACTTAATGCTAAGCTCGTCGCCGCTTATGCGGTACCTGAGCATTTCTGCGTCATCAAGTCCCGAGTCCTCCGAAACTTTTATCTCATTTCCGTCATATGTTTGAATGGTGACGCTTCCCGCCAACCAGTCCACATCTATATTCCTGATTGTGCTTGCATCGACCGAAAAGTCTCCGACACGGTACTCATCGGCGTTGGCATAGGAGTAGCCGAACAGTCCCAGGTTTATTGAAAAGCCCTGCATAGATCCTCCCGCGAGCACGGCAACCATGACTGCCGCCAAAAGCAGCGCCACGGCAGACCAAATCACTATTCTGACAAGTGCACTTTTTTTCATTTCTTTTCTCCTTTGTGAGCGCTGTCTGCGTCTGCGCTATTCCCATTGTAATCAAACACAGCCGTTATTATGTTGTCCACGGCCACACCTATCAGGAATATAATCCAGGTTATATGCCATCCGCCGGTTAAAAAGCTGACAAGCAGGTATACCAAAACGACTATAGCCCACAACGCCCCGCTTACGCTGCTCTTTTCGGACTTACGCTCTGCCGAAGGCTGCTCCGAATCCCGAGCATCGCTTCGGCTGTTCCAATGCGGGCGTTTCATGTTTGCGCGGTAAATTATAATGCCTGTGGCGACGGCTATCATCGCAAACATCATGCACACGGCGAGGCTGCTGCCGTTAAAAAGTATCACCGGCACGACGCTTAAAATATACAGTGCCACGGAAACGCTCAAAAGGATCGCGCGGATATTGTCGTATTTTCTTTCTTCGCCTTCAAGTCTTTGCGCATCCTCGTCCTTTGAATATTCATTTATCAGCGCATCCACGTTTCCTATATAGGAAATTGCGGTGGCAAAGGCGGTTTCCTCATCCATTCCGTCCGCTCTCAGCTCGCCGTACTTTTCAAGCGTATTGCCTATGATTTCGTTTTTTACGTCCTCTGCCTGAGGAGTCTTGGGAGCATTTTTGAAAAGCTCGTTTACATAATTTCTTATTCTCTGTTCCACAGTTATCCCTCCGTTGAAAGTATCGCGTCCATGAGCTCTTTTGCCTCCTGCCACTCCTGCAGCATGCGGTAATAGGCGTTTTTGCCCTCGGCGGTGATTTTATAGTACTTTCTGCGCGCGCCCACATCGCCGTCGCCCCAATATGTCACGATATAACCCATATCGGTGAGCCTTTTAAATGCGGTGTAAAGCGTCGCCTCGTTCAGCTCATACCGCCCCGCTGACTTTCGCAAAATCGCCTTGTTGATCTCATAGCCATAGCTGTCTTTGTTCATTATATTTGCTAAAATAACCGCGTCCACTCTTCCACGTATTAGCTCGGACGCTATCGACATGGCACACACCTCCTCGTGCATATGATATCACAAGGTACATTGTCTGTCAATGTATATTAAATAAAAAGGGATGCGTTCGAATTCATCCGAACGCATCCTATGCTCTTTGCTCATCTATAAATAAGACAGGTCAATATCAATTTTGAGCGGGCTGTTCCTCTTCGTGCTCATGGGGCTGCACAGCCTGAACGGAAGGCAGGTCGTGAGCCATTTGAGCGATGTGGTCGATGTATGACTCGTTCTTAACGACCGTGACGTTGTTGTATACTGACATTCCGGTTCCGGCAGGCAGAAGCTTACCGATGATGACGTTTTCCTTGAGTCCGAGCAGGTGGTCGCTCTTGCCCTTGATTGCGGCATCGGTAAGAGCACGGGTTGTCTCCTGGAACGATGCGGCGGAGAGGAAGCTCTCCGAGCTGGAGGACGCCTTTGTGATACCCTGAATAACAGGGCTGGTGGTGATAAGTCTTGCGGACAGATCGCCTGCGTCTATTTCCTGCTGAATCTGAGCGTTGATCTCCTCGATTTCATGCTTATCAACAAGCGTTCCGGGGAGCAGGTAGCTCGATCCGGGATCCTCTATCTTTTCTCTTCTGAGCATCTGACGGGTTATAACTTCGATGTGCTTGTCGTTGACGTCAACACCCTGAAGTCTGTAAACCTTCTGAACTTCGGTGATGATGTAGTTTCTTGCAGCCTCGCTGCCCAAAATTGCAAGCACGTCCGCGGGGTTCTTAGAACCCGCCGTAAGCTCGTCGCCCGCCTTGACCTCGTCGCCGTCCTTGACCTTGATTCTGTAATCCCACGGAATCTGGTACTGCTCCGAATCGCCGGACTCGTGGTCGGTGACTGTTATGACTCTGCTCTTCTTTACGTCTTCTATGCTCACGGTGCCGCTTATTCTGGTGAGAATTGCTGCGCCCTTGGGCTTTCTCGACTCAAACAGCTCTTCTACTCTGGGAAGACCCTGAGTGATATCCTCCGCAGAGGCAACGCCTCCGGTATGGAAGGTTCTCATCGTGAGCTGTGTACCCGGCTCGCCTATTGACTGAGCGGCGATAATTCCCACAGCTTCGCCGACGGAGACGATCTTTGAATGCGCCAAATCCATGCCGTAGCACTTTGCGCACACGCCTCTTTTAGCCTTGCATCCTAAGACTGATCTTATTGCTATTCTGTCCTTGCCCTGTCTTTCAAGCTCATCTATTACCTTCTTTGCGTCGGCTGCGTTCATGAGCTTGTCGGAGGATATGACTATTTCGCCTGTATCGGGGTTTTTAAGATCCTCTACGAGGAATCTTCCGACGAGTCTTTCGGAGAACGGCTCTATCATTTCGTTGCCGTTTCTGATCTCGAACACGTCTATACCCTCATGAGTTCCGCAGTCCTCTTCGGTGACTATTACATCCTGAGATACATCTACAAGACGTCTTGTGAGGTATCCCGAGTCGGCGGTTCTGAGGGCGGTATCGGTAAGGCCCTTTCTTGCACCTCTTGAAGAGATGAAGTATTCGAGTATGTTAAGTCCTTCACGGTAGTTGGCTCTTATAGGCATCTCGATGGTTGCACCGGAGGTGTTTGCTATAAGTCCTCTCATACCTGCAAGCTGCCTTATCTGAGCTATGGATCCACGCGCTCCGGAGTCGGACATCATGTAAATCGGGTTGTACTTATCGAGGTTTTCCTGAAGTGCAACCGTCACGTCGTCCGTAGCCTTAGACCATATCTCTATGAACTTCTTGGACTTTTCAGCTCTTGAGATAAGACCTCTCTTATACTGCTTATCGACCTTGTCAACGAGCTTATCCGCGTTTGCAAGTATCTCCTTCTTTGCGGGAGGAATCTCGGCGTCGCAAACCGCTACGGTTATTGCCGCCTTGGTGGAGTACTTAAAGCCCAACGACTTTATGCAGTCCAAAACTTCGCTGGTCTTGGTTGTTCCGTGCTTATGAATGCATCTTTCTATGATGTCGGTGAGCTGCTTTTTCTTGACGAGGAAGCTTATTTCAAGGTCAAACTGCTTCTCGGGATCGGTTCTGTCCACATAGCCAAGATCCTGAGGGATATTTTCGTTAAAGATAAGTCTTCCGACGGTTGCGTTTATTATCTTTGAAACCGTCTTGCCCGCAATCACGCGGCTGACTCTGACCTTGACCTTTGCCTGAAGTGAGACTATTCCCGCCTGGTAAGCCATCATGGCCTCGTTTACGTCGCGGAATATCTTGCCCTCGCCCTTTTCGCCGTCCTTTTCAAGGGTCAGGTAGTAAGAGCCGAGAACCATGTCCTGTGTGGGCACTGCCACGGGCTTGCCGTCGGCAGGCTTTAAGAGGTTGTTTGCGGCGAGCATCAGAAATCTCGCTTCGGCCTGCGCCTCAACGGAAAGCGGAACGTGAACGGACATCTGGTCGCCGTCGAAGTCCGCGTTATACGCCGTACATACCAGAGGGTGGAGCTTAAGCGCTCTTCCTTCAACCAGCACCGGCTCAAACGCCTGAATACCGAGTCTGTGGAGCGTGGGCGCACGGTTTAAGAGCACTGGGTGTCCCTGAATTACGTTTTCAAGTGCATCCCAGACCTCATCCTTGCCTCTGTCAACCATCTTTCTTGCGGATCTGATGTTGATCTGCGGGTTTGTATCTACAAGTCTCTTCATTACGAAAGGCTTGAACAGCTCAAGCGCCATCTCCTTGGGAAGACCGCACTGATACATTTTAAGCTCCGGTCCGACAACTATAACCGAACGTCCGGAATAGTCAACTCTCTTACCCAAGAGGTTCTGACGGAAACGTCCCTGCTTACCCTTGAGCATGTCGGAAAGAGACTTGAACGCTCTGTTGTTGGGGCCGGTGACAGGTCTGCCGTGGCGGCCGTTGTCGATAAGTGCGTCAACTGCCTCCTGGAGCATTCTCTTTTCGTTTCTTACGATTATATCGGGAGCTTCAAGCTCGAGCATTCTCTTTAGGCGGTTATTTCTGTTTATAACACGTCTGTAGAGGTCGTTTAGGTCGGATGTAGCGTACCTTCCTCCGTCGAGGGGAACCATGGGGCGCAAATCCGGCGGAATTACCGGCACTACGTCGAGTATCATCCACTCGGGGCGGTTTCCCGAAACCCTGAACGCCTCGACGATTTCGAGTCTCTTCAAAAGCTTGATGCGCTTCTGACCCTGAGGCAGATCCTTAAGCTCCGCCTTCAGCTCGTTTGCAAGCGCTTCCACGTCTATCTCCTGCAAAAGCTTCTTGATAGCCTCTGCGCCCATTCCCGCCTCAAACTTGTCCTCGTATCTCTCTCTTGCGTCCTGATATTCCTTTTCGGAAAGAACCTGTTTGTAATCCAGGTTGGTGTCCCCTTTGTCCAGGACGATATAAGAAGCGAAATAGAGCACCTTCTCCAGCACTCTGGGGGACAGATCCAGGATCAGTCCCATNNTCCTGATATTCCTTTTCGGAAAGTATCTGCTTCTTTTCAAGCGGCGTATTGCCCGGGTCGGTTACGATGTACTTGGTGAAGTACAAAACCTCCTCGAGTCTCTTCTGAGACACCTCAAGCATCTGTCCTATTCTTGACGGTGTGCCCTTGAAGTACCATATGTGAGACACCGGCGCCGCAAGCTCGATGTGTCCCATTCTCTCACGCCTTACCTTGGCTCTGGTGACCTCGACGCCGCAGCGCTCGCA